>NZ_DATIND010000083.1 GCF_035474595.1 Longimicrobium sp. | reverse complement strand
GATTGGTCGTGAGCGCTGATGCCACAGAATGAGCGGATCAGCCTCGCGCAGTTTGCGAGGCTTCCCGTAGTTGTTGCTGCGACTTCAGTCGCCGGTGGGGGGCCAGGCCGCGAACTTTCTATTCAGGCCGGCCACACCGAACTCGTGTTCGCACGAACCCCTGCAGGCCGAAGGATCCATAGCCCGTCCTGCACGTCCGCCGGAGGACACACTCCCGGGCGCCTTCGCGTGGTGCATCATCCCGAATCTGGAGGAAGACTCTCGACGCGTTTCCCGGCTGACGTGCTGGACTGGCCACAGATCCTTCGGCCTGCAGCGTTTTGCGCGGAAACGGGTTGCGGCGTGGCCGGCCTCAGGATGACGTCACGGGGGATCGGCGTGAACGCAAACTCTCCGGCGGATTCGGTTCTGCACAGACGAGCGAAGGCCCGCCCTCCAGACGTCGGAGGGCGGGCCTTCGTTCACCTACCGCGTCGTGCGTCAGCCGTTGGGCTTCGGCGCGGCGGCGGGGGTGCAGCAGCCCATGTGCTCGCAGCAGTCCGCGCACTCCGCGGCGGTGCAGGCGCCGTTCGCGGAGCAGGCGGGCGCGGTGCCGCCGTGCATCTGCGCGTGCATGGCGGCCATCCCGGCGGAGTCGTGGTGCATCGCCGCCATGTCGTGGCCCGCCGCCGCAGCGGAGCCGTGGTGCATCGCGGCCATGTCGTGGCCGGCCATGGCGCCGTGGTGGGCGGCGTGGAGGCTGTCCAGGCTGGCACGCTGCCGCGCCGTCAGCACGGCGTCCGATTGCTGCTGCGACGCGTTCATCGCCGCCATCATCTCGCCGTGCATGGCGGCGTGCGTCTGCGCGTTGGGCCCGCCCGCGGCGCGCACCCGCTGGCAGTGCGCGCGCATGGTGGCCGCGAGCCCGGAATCGATCGCCGTCAGGCGCGCCACCTGCTCGGCGGACAGGCCGAGCTCCTGCCTGTGCATCAGCGCGGCGTGCGCGCCGGGGTGCATCTCCATCGCCATCGCCCCGTGGTCCTGCGCGGCGGCGGGCGCAGCGAGGGCCACGATCAGCGCGCATGCGCCGAGGATCGTTCTCATCGTTCCATCTCCCGAAAGTCGTTTCGACGAAGCCCGCGGGCGAAGGTGCCCGCGGGTGGCTCAGGGCTTCGTCAGGTTCGCGGGGGGTGGAAGACGGAGATGGCGATCAGCCGGTCGCGCACGCCGTCCGCGGGGGGATAGCCGGCATCTGGCGCGAGCGCCGACGCGGGGGCGGAGACGATGGCGGGGAGATGCGCGGCGCCCAGGCAGCTGCCGCCGTTCATCGCCAGCAGCGGGCACTCCGGCGTCTCCCCGCCACGCGGCGCGCGATGCCGCTCCGGCCCCGGCGGCGCAGGCTGGTGATGCATCGCGTGGTGCATCCCCATCGCGTGCATTCCCGCACCCGGCGCGGAGGGGCGCGCGCACGCGGCTGCCCACCCCGCCGTCGTCCACGAGACGAGCAGGGCGACGGCGGCCAGCAGGCGGGCGGCGGCGGAAACGCGCATCTTCATGGATCGAAAGCTATGCTGACTCCGCGTGCGGGCAAGCGGGGGAACCCGTACCTCGATCCATCCTCCCGCTGTTGCGCGCGCGGATCCGCGGGACGAAACAGCGCCGCCGCATCACCCGGGGGCGATGCGGCGGCGCTGGTGCAGCGTGCTGCGGTGCTTACGACGACTGCCCGCCGGTCAGCTCCAGCGCCCACGCGGGCGGCGTGAGCTGGCGGTCGGCGTGGGCGCGCAGGAACATCTGCACCACGTCACGCCGGGCCTCCTCGCGCTGCTCCAGCGGAATCGACCAGAGCAGCAGGTCCACGATCGCCTGGGCGTCGGCGGTGGGCAGCGCCGTGTCGGGCGCGTCGGCGATTCCCTCGCGCAGCTCGCGGACGTACCACTTCTTCCACAGCCGCGCGTTGCGCTCGTACGGAACCGAGCCGTCGACGAACTTCTTCGTGGCGCCCACCTTCACACCGGCGGCCTTGGCCACCTTCCGCAGCGAAGTCTTGGCTACCGACCGTCGTGCATGCTCGCGGATGCGATCGATGGACGGATCGGGAGCGCGCTCAGCCACTGGCATCCTCCTCCTTGGGTCTAAAGGGAACGTGGAGCGGCAGCGCGCTCGTGTTACTATGTGTACTTGGAACGGAATGCGCTTACAGATTAGCGGCCGGTATTGTAGGACGCAAGACACATCTGCAACGCCGATGCACAGATTTACGTCGTATACACCCCGGTACTCTCCCGAAACGTGTGCCACCGGTGGCGTGATGAGTTCGCTCGGACCGCTCCAGCGTGTAAAAAGTGTGCACCGCCCAACACCTTCACACGCAGAACATACGTACGAAACGGCCACGAAACGGGCGCGCCTCACCCACGCTGCGATCCGCGGCGCCAGCGCTCCTCACCGGCGCCTGAAGCTGCAGCAACAACGACGGGAAGCCTCGCAAACCGCGCGAGGGTGATCTGCTCGATACGTGCATCGGCGCCCACGACTTTCATCTTCACTGCACGCGCAGCGGGGGGACGACTCAGCCGGCCGTGATTCGGCGCAAGGATGCGCATCATCCGCGGCCACTCGTCGCGATCGACGCTCGGAATCCATCTCGATCGCCGTCGCCTGCATTCCGGCGGCGGTTCGTTTTCGCGCCCGCCATCCGGCGGAGGACATCAAGGCGGGTTGACATCTCTCCCGATCATCATCAAATTGATTTGACGTATATCGAATCAGTTCGACAGGAATGGATGAAAATGGATACGCAGGCGATTCCGGGCGAGTTCCTGGAAGTGTTCAAAGCGTTGGCCGATCCCAACCGCCTGAAGATCGTGGGCCTGCTCGCGCAAAAGCCGTATTCGGTCGAGGAGCTGGCGGCGAACCTGGGGCTCGGCGCGTCGACGGTTTCGCATCACCTGTCGCGGCTGTCGCGCGCGGGGCTCACGTCGGCGCGGGCCGAGGGGTACAACAACATGTACTCGCTGCAGCTGGACGCGCTGCAGGCCATCGCCCGGCGGATGCTGAGCCGCGACGAGCTGACCACGCTGGCGCGCGATGTGGACCTGGACTCGTTCGACCGGAAGGTGCTGGCCACCTTCACCGAGGCCGACGGCAGCATCCGCAGCTTTCCGGTGCAGGAGAAGAAGTTCCTCGTCCTCATGCGCCACGTGCTGCAGGCCTTCGAGCCCGGGCGGCGGTACGGCGAGAAGGAGATGAACGAGATCCTGCTGCGCTTCAACCCCGACACCGCGCGGCTGCGGCGCTCGCTGGTGATGTTCGGGATGATGCAGCGCGAGGGCGGCGGCGGCGACTACTGGCGCACGGAGGAGACGGAATGATGACGCAGAGCCGCGCGGAGCTGAAGCGGAGATTCAAGGAGGAGGGGCGGCCGATGGGCATCTTCGCCGTCCGCAACCTGTCGACCGGGAAGATGCTCGTCGGCGCCGCGCAGAACCTGCCCGGCGCGCTGAACTCGCAGCGCTTTCAGCTGCGCATGGGCGGCCACCGCAACCGCGCGCTGCAGGCAGACTGGAACGCGCTGGGCGAGGACGGCTTCGCCTTCGAGGTGCTGGACGAGCTGGAGCGCGACGCGGGCAGGGACGCGGCGGAGGAGCTGGCCGTGCTGGAGAGGATGTGGCTGGACCGGCTGCAGCCCTGGGGCGAGCGCGGCTACAACCCCGAGCCGAAGGGCCGCACCTGGATGTCGCTGTTCCCGGCGATGTGATCGCCCCGCCGGGGAACTCGAGTGCGGGGCGCGGAAGGCGAATGAATTCGCGGCAGCAACAGCACGAAGTCGCTGCGCGACTGCCGTCCGGCATCCGCGCGGTGTGGCAGAAGCGGGTGGGACGAAATGCGATTTTCCAAGGCGTCCGAAAGATCGACATCGATCGAAAATCGGACGGCGGATCGGGGCGCGGGAGGGCGGGTGGGGAGGCGGACAGCCGCGTCCCTGCTCGCTTTTCGCGTTTGGGCCGTTCAGGCACGGAGCTTGTCATGGGGATGCACCGCGGGCTGCGCCGTACGCCGGCACGCCCGGGTTCAACTTCTCCCTGTCCGCTCCGCGTCATCCCATGCCTGCCGCAACTCTGGAACTCACCAAGTTCAGGTCGCCGCTCCGGCGCGTGCCCGAGCCGCTGCATTATCTGCCCCTTTCGCACGCCGCCGCGGCACCCGCGGCCGTGCCCGCGCCGTCCCGGCCGGCAGCGGCATTGGCGCTGGCCCCGGCCACTCTGCCGGCGCAGCCCGCGGCGCGGCGCGCGCGGATGTGGACCGACGTCGTCGGCTATTCCGCCGCCGCCGTGATCGCCGGGTGCGTGGCGGTGCAGCTGGTGCCCTGGCTGGCGTCGCCCGCGGCGGCGGCCAGCGCGGCCGTGTTCGTGGTCGCCGCCACCGTGGCCTGCGCGGGAACGGTGGCGTGGCGCTACGTGGCCACGCTGCGCTCCGACGCGGCGCGGCTGCGCGGCGAGCTGGACGCCGCCCGCGAGGCCGAGCGCTGGCACCGCGCCGTGGTGAACGACGTGGCGCAGGCGGTGCTCGTGGCCTCGCCCGAGGGGCGGCTGCTGGAGACCAACCAGGCCGCCTGGGCGCTGCTGGGCCGCAGCCGCGAGGAGCTGGCCGGCCGCCGCGTGTGGGACCTGCTCCCGCTGGACGAGCGCGTCGTGGCGCTCCGCCGCGGCGAGGGGGTGAACACGCACGGCGGCGGCCTGCGCCGGCTGCTGCGCCCCGACGGCTCCGTCGTGCTCGCCGACGTCAGCTGGTCCACGCTGGACGACGGGCGGCTGATCTACCTGGCGCGGCAGTTCAAATAGAAGAAGTGCGGAAGTGCGATGGAGGAAGAGCGAGAGGGATTCGCATCTTCCTCCTTCGATTTTTCATCTCCCGATTCTCCCCGATCGCATTACCCCCGAAAACTCGCGCGCGGGTCCATCGAATCGGATGGGACGCGGACGCCACGGTGCAACGGGACGTGTCGCCCCGATGGTACAGGGTGGCGCACCGGCAGAGGACGGCCGGGGCGTAAGAATCCAGCAACCACGCGCGTTTCACCATAGTGCAACTCCGGCACGGCCGATGCCGTAGTAGGGACGTGGGCGCAGCCGGAATGGGCGCCCGGAAAGGAGGCAGCGCGATGGAACTGGCTCGTCGGTTCATGGAGGAGTACCCCACGGGGTTCGCGGCGTACACGGCGCTGCAGTGCGCGCTGATGCGGCGATACATGGCGCGCGGCGGCACGCAGGAGGAGTTCTGCACCCGCCTGGCACCCGCGTTCCACCGGCGGTACGCTCCCATGCTCCTGGATCGCTGAGGAGCATGGATGGCAGACGAAGCCGCCCGGCGACCAGATCGCCGGGCGGCTTCGTTTTGCTTCGGATCGGGCATCCTGCCCGGAACCTCGTCACCCGGCCATCGACCCCACGGCCACGGCGGCGCCGAACATCATCGCGAAGAACGCCATGATCCCCAGGACCACCACGAACACCACCGCGCCGGCCAGGAGCGCGGTCAGCACCGCCTTGCCGGTGTCGAAGTCCAGCGCCTGCCGGATCGCGATCACCGCGGCCACCAGCGTCCAGAAGAAGAGCGCGAAGCGCACCAGCCCGCCCACGAACGGGATGATCCCCAGGATCCCCAGCACGCCCGGCGACTGCGCGAACCCCAGCGTGCGCAGCATCTCGCCCATGTCGGCCGTGCCGCCGAAGACCTTGGTGCCGATGATGTACGTGAGCCCCGCCCACAGCAGCCACCCGATGAACGCGCCGACCAGCGAGCCCACGATGCCGCTGCCGCCGTGCCCGATGCTCCCGATGGCGCCGCAGACCGCCACGATGGCCACCACCGCGGCGGCCTGCCCGGTCGCGTTGCGGTCCGCCTCGACCTCTTCGTAGACGCTCGGGTCCAGCATGGCCGCGCCGATCATGCGCTCGACCAGCGTGCGGGTGCGCGGAATGCCTCCAGCGGGATATTCCATCGTCTTGCTCCTGTGCGGGGGGTCGCGGAAATGACCTTCGGGGGGATGTACGAGAATGCGCGGCCTCAAGTTGCAGCGCGGCGCGCCAGGGCGCAAACATCGCGGAAGAGGAGTGGATCGGGAGTCACATCGCCTCACATCCATTTCACGCTCTCGCCCACCACCCATCCGCTGCCGTTCACCCGCAGATCTATTCATCTTCATCCGCCCGAACAGGCGCACCAGATCGGTGCGGCGCGCCGTAAACTGGTGCGGCACAATGCGGAGGGCGAATCCATCTTTCTGTAATTTTATTCATTCGGATGAAAGGACGGGAGACGAGGCGCGCGTGCGGCTTTCCCCGTGGCCGGGGTGCTGTCCAGTTGCGCCGCGCCGCCCGATGTACCGGGACGGTCCGCAACTTGACTTGAAAGGCGGCGTACGCGAGTACGAACCCACCTTCGATAGCGACCTCCCAACCAGGACGCGACTCGCTGCTGCCGGCCCCGCTGAACGGGAGCCGGTCGTCCTGGTGCCGCGCCTGTGATGCGCGGCCCCCACATCTCCATCCCTCTTTGGGGAGGTCGCATGGCCCGCTTCTCGTCCTTCGCCCTGGCCACCGCCGGCATCGTCGCCCTGGCCGCGTGCTCGGACAACAACCCCGTCCAGCAGAAGTCCGTCGCCACGCCCGAGGCCGACGCCACCGTGCAGCACCTGGGCGTGGTCCCGGTCCGCGGCGTGCCCGGCACGCCCCGCTTCAACAACGGCAACGAGCTGAACCACGGCAACGCCGGCACCGGCACCGCGCTGACCCAGGCCGGCATCAACTACCACGGCGGCCCCGTGCTGCAGACCAACACCAACGTGGCGGCGGTGTACTGGTCGGCCACCACCATCTACAACGGCGGCCCCACCCCGGGCAGCAACGGCTCCGGCAGCGCCGACGGCTCCAACGTGGGCTACTTCCTGAGCCACGTGGGCGGCTCGCCGTACTTCAACATCAACACCAGCTACACCAACGCGGCCGGCACACCGATCGTGAACCAGGTGAACTACACGCAGTACTGGGCCAACAACGTGTACAACGTGCCGGGCACCAAGACGCGCGTGACCGACGCGAACATGGTGGCCATGCTGCAGTACGCGTTCAACAACGGCAAGCTGACGTACGACCCGAACACGCTGTACGCCATCTTCACGCAGGGCACGGTGAACCTGGGCGGCGGCTTCGGCACGCAGTACTGCGCGTACCACTACCACGGCACCGTGACCATCAACGGCGTGTCGAAGACCGTGCTGTACGCCGCGATGCCGGACGACTACGCCAAGCCCAGCGCCTGCTCGTCGGGCCTCGCCGCGCCGAATGGCGACCCGCACGCCGATGCCGAGGTGAGCACCCTGATCCACGAGATCGAGGAGACCACCACCGACCCGCTGGGCACCGCCTGGTACGACGCGCAGGGCTACGAGAACGCCGACAAGTGCGCGTGGACGTGGGGCACCACCTTCACCACCTCCAACGGCGGCGTGGCGAACGTGACGCTGGGCACCAAGAACTTCCTGATCCAGCGCAACTGGCTGAACGTGGGCTCGGGCAGCTGCGCGATCGCCCTCTAGGCTCCACCCGCAGGACCGACAGATGAAGGAAAGCCGGGCCCGCGCGACCACTCGCGCGGGCCCGGCTTCTTCGCGTTTCTTCGGCATCGCTGGATCTCACGCGGAGACGCGGAGTCGCGGAGGTGCATCGCGAGCCCCCTCCGCGGCTCCGCGTCTCTCGGTGAGACGTGAGGACGGTTAATACGAGGTGTAGAGCAGCTTGTTGGGCGTGCCGCCGTACAGGCTGGTGCCGTTGAAGGTGATGGCGTTCGAAGTCGCGATGGACTTGATGGTCATCGACACCACCTGCGGGTTGGCCGTAGGGTTCAGCGACAGGTACTGCGCCGCCACGCCGGCCACGTGCGGCGACGCCATCGACGTGCCGCTGTCCACGTAGCTGGCGGTGTCGCTTCCCACCCACGCGGAGCGGATGCTGGAGCCGGGGGCCAGCAGGTCCACGCACAGCCCGTAGTTGGACCAGCTGGACTCGTGGTCGTCACTGCGCGTGGAGCCCACCGTGAGGATGTCGCGCGCGCCGGCGGGCGACTGCTTGCAGGCGTCCTGCGGCGTGCCCGCGAAGTCGCCGTTGCCGGCGGCGGCCGTCACCACGAACCCGGCGTAGTACAGCCGCGTGGCCATGTCGCGCACGGACGCCACGTCGCCATACCCCAGGCTCATGTTCACCACGCCGGGCTTCCTGCCGTAGGAGATGATCCACTCCATCCCCGAGAGCACCATCGACGCCGTGCCCTGTCCGGTGCAGTCCACCACGCGGCCGGCGCGGAGGGTGGCGTTCTTGGCCACGCCGTAGCCGGAGCCCGCGGCGATGGCGGAAACGTGGGTGCCGTGGCCGTGGCAGTCCTCGGCGTTCCCGTGGCCGTCGCCCACGAAGTCTCCGCCGGCGCCGTTGGCGATGTAGTCGGCGCGCCCGCCGAACTGCGCGTGCGTCTTCCGCACCCCCGTGTCCAGCACGTAGATGGTGACGCCGGTGCCGCTGGAGCTGTAGATGAACCGGCTGTTCAGCGGCAGCGCGTGCTGGTCGATGCGGTCCAGCCCCCACACCGGAAAGAGCTGGGTGGTGAACAGGCTCACCGGCGCGTCCGGCTCCACGTAGGCGACTTGGGGATTGTGGCGCAGCGCGGCCACCTGCTCCGCGTTCAGCGTGGCCGCGAAGCCGCGCAGCGCCGCCATGTACGTCCGCCGCGGCGCCACGCCCGCCGCCCTGGCGACCGCGTGGGGATCCGTGCCGTCGCGCAGCACCACGATGTACGCGGCCGCGTCGGCCGTGCGCGCGGCGGCGGGCGATCCGGCGGGCGCGGCGAGCGGCGACCCGTCCGCCGAGCAGGCGGCAAGCGCGAGCAGAAGGGTAAGGGAGAGGGAACGTTTCATCGAGCGCCTCCGGTGGGGTGAGGCAGAGCGGCCGGCCGGGTGCCGGCGCGGAGAGAGCCGCCCCTCCGGCAGCACGCCGCGGGCCATCCACCGCCATCTCCCCAACTGCGCGCGCCGCAGCCGTCTGGGCAACGATTGCGAGCACCGCGCGGCGGGAATTGCGTATCAGATCGAGGAACGCACGCCCCGTTGAGACATCCCCGTCCCGACCCGCTCCCTCATCGAACGATGGATGTCACCGCGGGCGAGCACCGAAAAGGCCATCGCCATTCCCACCGCATCTCCATCATCGATCCTTATCGCCATCCTCTGGACCCGCGCGCAGATGCCGCGGCATGCACCTCCGCGCCTCCGCGTCTCCGCGTGAGATCCAGCGATGCGGAGGAACCCCACCGGAAGCCGAATCCCTCAAGTGAAGACGCTGATCCCCCGCGCCGATGCTCGCTTGACACCCCCCGGCGCCGGGGGTACGCTACCCGGCTCGTCCCATCCCGCATCCGCACTTGGGACTCGGGACTTGGGACTTGGGACTTGGCACTCGGCACCCGGCACCCGGCACTCGGCACTTTCTTCGGATCCGGACGCGATGGCAGACCGACGGCAGGACGCGCTCGACTACCACAGCCAGGGGCGCCGCGGCAAGATCGCCGTGGTGCCCACCAAGCCCGCCAGCACGCAGCGGGACCTGTCGCTGGCGTACTCGCCCGGCGTGGCCGAGCCCTGCCGCGAGATCGCCCGCGACCCCGAGGAGGTGTTCAGGTACACCGCGCGCGGCAACCTGGTGGCCGTGGTCTCCAACGGCACGGCGGTGCTGGGGCTGGGGAACATCGGCCCGCTGGCGGCCAAGCCGGTGATGGAGGGCAAGGGCGTGCTGTTCAAGCGCTTCGCCGACATCGACGTGTTCGACCTGGAGGTCGGCTCGCAGGACCCGGAAGACGTGATCCGCTTCTGCGAGCTGCTGGAGCCCACGGTGGGCGGCATCAACCTGGAAGACATCGCCGCGCCGGAGTGCTTCTACATCGAGGAAACGCTGAAGGCGCGGATGGACATCCCCGTCTTCCACGACGACCAGCACGGCACGGCGGTGATCTCGGGCGCCGCGCTGCTGAACGCGCTGGATCTCGTCGGGAAGCCGATCGACACCGTGCGCGTGGTCTTCTCCGGCGCCGGCGCGGCCGCGATCGCCACGGCGCTGCACTACGTGTCGCTGGGCGTGCGCCGCGAGAACATCTGGATGTGCGACCGCGCGGGGCTGGTGACGACGGATCGCGCCCCCGACCAGACCGACCCGTACAAGCACCGCTTCGCCCAGCCGGTGCCGCCGCGCACCCTGGCCGAGGTGATGCCAGGCGCCGACGTCTTCGTGGGCCTCTCCGTCGCGGGGGCGGTGACCAGGGAGATGGTGGCGTCGATGGCGGAGCGGCCCATCGTCTTCGCCCTGGCCAACCCCGACCCCGAGATCATGCCCGAGGAGGTGATGGAGGCGCGCCCCGACGCGATCATCGCCACCGGGCGCACCGACTATCCCAACCAGGTGAACAACGTCCTGGGCTTCCCCTTCATCTTCCGCGGGGCGCTGGACGTGCGCGCGCGCGCCATCAACGACGAGATGAAGATGGCGGCCACGCGCGCGCTGGCCGAGCTGGCGCGGCTCGACGTCCCCGAGTCCGTCGAGCGCGCGTACGGCGCCGAGCGGCTGCGCTTCGGGCCCGACTACCTGATCCCCAAGCCGTTCGACTCGCGCATCATGCTCTGGGTGGCCCCGGCGGTCGCGCAGGCGGCCATGGAGACGGGCGTCGCGCGGCGCGAGATCGAGCTCACCGCCTACCGCGGCGAGCTGGAGGCGCGCCTGGGCCGCGGCCGCGAGGTGATGCGCGACATGATGCGCCAGGCGCGCAGCGACCCGCGCGCCATCGTGTACCCCGAGGGCGAGCACGAGCGGATCATCCGCGCCGCCGCGCTCGTCGTCGGAGAGGGGATCGCCGAGCCCATTCTGGTGGGCCGCCCCGAGCGCATCCGCGACACCGCGGCGGCGCTGGGGGTCTCGCTGGAGGGGATCCGCATCGTGGACCGCCTGGCCGACGAGGAGCGGCTGGAGCGGTACGCGCGGACGCTGTACGCCCGCCGCCAGCGCAAGGGGATGACGCTGGCCGACGCGCAGGGCGAGGTGCGCCGCGCCATCACCTTCGGGATGA
The DNA here is from genome assembly GCF_035474595.1 of Longimicrobium sp. Classification (NCBI taxonomy): domain Bacteria; kingdom Pseudomonadati; phylum Gemmatimonadota; class Longimicrobiia; order Longimicrobiales; family Longimicrobiaceae; genus Longimicrobium; species Longimicrobium sp. The sequence goes on along the minus strand of NZ_DATIND010000083.1, from coordinate 147,381 downwards.
TGATGGTGCGCGAGGGCGAGGCCGACGGGCTGGTTGCCGGCGAGGACCTGCACTATCCGGAGACGATCCGCCCCGCCCTGCAGGCCATCGGCACCGCGCCGGGGGTGCGGCACGTGGCGGGGCTGTACATGGTGGTGCTGGAGCAGGAGATCGTGTTCTTCGCCGACACCACGGTGAACATCGACCCCGACGCCGAGACGCTGGCCGAGATCGCGACGCTCTCCGCCGGCTTCGTGCGGCGGCTGGGGCTGGTGCCGCGCGTGGCCATGCTGTCGTTCTCCAACTTCGGCTCCACCCGCCACCCGCAAAGCGACAAGGTGCGCCGCGCCACCGAGCTGGTCCGCTCCACCGACCCCACGCTCGAGATCGACGGCGAGATGCAGGCCGACATCGCGATGATGGACGACATGCGCAGGGAGCTGTACCCGTTCAGCACGCTGCGCAACCGCCCCAACGTGCTGATCTTCCCCGACCTGAACGCCGCCAACATCGCCTACAAGCTGATGATGCGCCTGGGCGGAGCCGAGGCCTTCGGCCCCATCCTGCTGGGGATGGGCCACCCCGTGCACGTCCTGCAGCGCGCCAGCGAAGCCGCCGAGATCGCCAACCTCACCGCGGTCGCCGTGGTGGATGCGCAGGAGCACGGCGGGCCGCGGTACCGGGCGCGGTAGGGGAGTCTCACACAGATACTACGAGCACCCAGCCAGAAGAAACGACGGCGCGCGTCCGACGGAGCCCTCACCCCCCGGCCCCCTCTCCCGACAGCAGGAGAGGGGGGAACTGCAACTTCATACCGGAGAGATCGGATGAATCCCAATCGGTTGAGGAAGAATTCGCAGGAGCTGCAGACTGCCGCGCGCGGGATGCGCAGGGTGCCCACGCGGTGAGGGCCCCGGAGGTGCGCGCCGGGGGCTCCCCTCGCGGTGAGCTGCCGCTCGTCCACATCCACTACCGCCGGCTGCCGGACCGGGAGCAGGTGTTCCGTCAGGTGGTGCTGGAAGATGCGGGGGATTACGTTGTCACCTGGCTCCCGGCCGCCGGTCTGCCCAAGCCGGTGATGGCCGGCGGGCGCACGGTGCTGGAGCCGGGGGCGCCCGTGGTCTGGATCACCTACCGCAACCGGTGGCACGACGTCGGCCGCTTCCACCTGGCCGACGGCACCTTCACCGGCGTGTACGCCAACGTGCTCACGCCGGTGGAGATGGACGGCGGCCGGTGGACGACGACCGACCTGTGCCTGGACCTCTGGTCCGGCGCCGACGGCACGCTGGTGGTGCTGGACGAGGACGAGCTGCGCGCGGCCGAGGCCGAGCGCTGGGTGACGCCGGAGCTCGCCAGCCGCGCGCGCGACGAGGCCGCCGCGCTGCTCCAGGCGGCCCGGGCGGGGCGCTGGCCGGGGCCCGAGGTGCACGAATGGACGCTGGAGCGGGCGCGGGAGGCGGTCTCCCGCGGCGCGTCTCCGGCCACTGACCGCGGATGATGGGGATGAAGCACGGAGCTGCGCGCCGCGCGCGCCTTGCCGGACTGCTGGGAATCGCCACGCTGGCGATGCTGTCGGCCGTGAGCGCCTGCGCGCAGCAGGGCGGGGGCGGGAACAATACTTCCAGCACCTCCGCGGGCGCCGCGCGCGGCGTGCCACCGCTGGATTCGGTGCTGGCCCGCGCCGGCCGCGGCCGCCAGCACGGCTCGGACAGCGCCAAAGTGACGGTGATCGAGATCTCCGACTTCCAATGCCCGTACTGCCGGATGTTCTTCGACAGCACCTACCGGCGCTTCGACAGCACCTACGTGCGCACGGGAAAGGTGCGTCTGGTGTTCGTCAACTATCCGCTCCCCATGCACAGCCAGGCGTTCGCGGCGTCCAAGGCGGCCATGTGCGCCGGGGCGCAGGGCAGGTTCTGGCAGATGCACGACATCCTGTTCAGCCGCCAGCGCGACTGGGCCGGGCAGGCCGACGCGTCGCAGCGCTTCACCCGCTACGCCGGCGAGCTGGGCGTGAACGCCGCGGAGTACCGCGACTGCTTCGACAACGACCGCGTGGCGCCGCTCATCACCAACGACCTGACGCAGGCGGCCAGCTCGGGGGTGAACTCCACGCCCACCTTCATCATCAACCGCGAGAAGGTGCTTCCCGGCGCCATCCCCTACGCCGACCTGGCGCGCGAGGTGGATGCCGCCCTGGCCGCCGCGCAGAACGGCGGAACGCCGCCCGCGGGAACCCCGCCACAGCCGTAGCCTCATCGGCAGGCGAAAAAAAAGCGGGGCCGCCCTCCAACGTGGGGCGGCCCCGTTTTCTCCTTGTCTCCCCCGGCGGATCAGCAGCGGCTGCTGGCCGGCATGTTCGGGCAGTAGCGGATCGGGTACGTCGTGTACGTGAGAGTGTCGGAGTTCGCGAGCACCGTCCCCTGCGCGACGGCGGCGGCCCCCTCCACCTTGAACTGATCGACCCGCAGCGTGTCGACGTCGAGCTTCAGCTTGTTCATCGAGCCTCCATTCGGGGAGATGTGCATCCGGTCGCGAGGAAATTCGCCCGGCACCCGACGATGATACCAGTCCCCATCACGCCATGCAACGAGACTAATCTGCTCGCTTCTGTCATAGCGGAGCGGGATGACCGAGGAAGCCGAGGTAACGGAGGGAACTGCGTGATGAGCAGTTTCTGCATCCCGCACCGCATCCACCCGACGTCATCCTGAGGCCGCCCACGCCACAACTCGCATCAGCACGACACTTTGCAGGCCGAAGGATCTGTGGGTGCGGCAGCACGTGAGTTGGCCGGACGCACCGATCCTTCTCCCGAATTTCGTATGATACCCTCAGACAGCCGAAGCCCCGCCTCCGCATCCGCGCGGAAGAGGGGCTTCGTTGTCCGGTGGCGATCGGGGGCGAGCTACTCGCCGTCGTTCACCACGTAGGCGCTGACCAGGCGGCCCAGGTCGACGTACACCTGGCGCGTGACCGACTCCTCCTCGCGGAGAAGGTCGATCAGGCGGTCGTACTCGCCCAGCATGGCCGCGGGCACGTGCACCGTCTCGTCGTGGAAGGTGCCCTGGTCCGCGAACACCAGCCGCACCGGCACCGTGGCCGCCGCCTCGCTCTGCTCCTGCATCGTCCCTCCGTCCGGAACCCCGCCGCTCACCGCGCCCGCCTGAGCCCGGGAAGCGACAGGAAGAAGATCACCGTGACGATGATCGCCGAGATCACGCAGTACTGGCACCACATCTCGATCACGAACGCCTCGATGTACGTGAGGTACGCCGAGAACGCCACCCCCACCGCGCTCAGGGCGGTGAGCGCCACCGCCACCCAGCGCGCGTTCACGAAGCGCGGCTGCAGGCCGATGATCGCCACCGCCAGCATGGTCACGTACGCCCCCAGCCCCCAGATGGAGACGGGAAGGCCGAGGAACACCGCCCAGGGCGACGCCTGCACCTGCTCGCAGCTGCCCACGGTGCACGTCAGCCCGCCGATGAAGCCGAGCTTGTACAGCGACAGGTACGAGGCGACCAGGATCCCGATCAGCGCCAGCACCGCGATCGCCATCCGCGTCATCGGCGGGTCGGCGTAGTCGCCGGCGTCGTCCGTGAAGACGGGCCCTTCGGTCGCCACGGCGGTGCTCACGAGGTGGTGGTGGCGCCCGCCGCGGGCGTCTTCGCCGAGTCGGCGGGCGTCGCCGCCGCCGGGGCGGTGGCCGCCGCCGGAGCGGCGCCGCCGAACGCGGCCGGGGCGATCTCGCGCACCTTGTCGGCCAGCGCCTTGTAGGTCTCCGGCGTGCCGATGTTGCGCCCGTTCACGAAGAGCGTGGGGGTGCCCTGCACGCCCAGCGACTGCGCCAGCTGCGCGCTCTCCGAGACCTCGCGCACGTACTTGTCGGAGCGCACGCACTCCTCGAACTTGCCGGCGTCCAGCCCCGCCTGCTGCGCGTAGCCGGCCAGCTTGTCCACCGGGTCCTTCTCGAAGCCCCAGTCGGTCTGGCGCGCGAAGACCAGGTCGTGGTACGGCCAGAACTTCCCCTGCTCGTTGGCGCAGCGGCCGGAGCGCGCCGAGAGCCAGCTCCACTTGAAGGCGAGCGGGAACTCGTAGAACACGTACCGCGCCTTCCCCGTGTTCACCAGCGAGTCGCGGATCAGCGGCTCCACCTTCCACGCGAACTCGGCGCAGTGCGGGCACTGGAAGTCCGCGAACTCGTAGATGGTGATGGGGGCGTCCTCGCGGCCCTGGGTGATGCCGCGGACGCGCTGGAGCTGGTCCGGGGTCATGGTCACCGGAACGCCCTGGTTGGCGGCCTTGCCGCCCTTGGAGCCCATCTGGGTGGCGACCACGCCGATCCCGGCCAGGAGCACCAGGCCCAGCAGCACGTAGAAAGGCGTAAGCGACCGCCGCGGCTTCGGCGCGGGTCGGGGCACGGAAGTTCTCCGGTCTGGACGGGTTGGGTGATTTGCGCCGTGTGGCGCGGCGGAACATGATAACCGCCCCCGTCCCGGCGGAGCAAGCCGTTCCCCGCCGGAAAGCGAACGGGGAACGGCGCTTGCGAACAGCAGGGGACAGGGAACAGGGAACAGGTTACAGGGAACGGCGGATCGCCCACACAGGCATCTCCGCCGGCCCGGGGCCAAGTACCCATGACGGATGCAATCGGTCCCGCCGTCCCTGTCCCCTGTAACCCGTTCCCTGTTTCCCAGCGGTTCAAATGGATATCCGGCTCGTACGCGGTCGCAACCAGCGCGTCTGGTTCTGGACCATCGTCCTGGTGGGCGTGGGGCTCATCGCCATCACGGCCGCCGCCATCTTCGGCGACCCCACGGCGCACGGGCGCTACGGCGGCGTGGGCGCGGCGGCCAACTTCGGCTCGGACCGCGCGCCGGTGCTGCCGGTGGTGATCGAGCCCTTCGAGAACGTGGACAAGCTCACCGACCGCGAGCTGGGCCGCGTGGTGCACCTGGTGGGCACGGCGGAGACGGGGGTGCGCCGCAACGCCATCTACGTGCGCACCCCGCGTGGCCGCCGCATCCTGCTGCGCTTCGAGCCGGCGCCCACGCCCGCGCAGCTGCGGGGGATGTGTGTTGGTTGCGGGGTGAATGTGAACGGCTACCTGCAGAAGATCTCCCGCGCCGAGTTCAACGTGTGGATGGACACGCTGCGCTTCGTGGTTCCGCGCGCCAAGCCGGGCGTGAAGTTCGGCGACCTTCCGGACAGCAGCTTCATGCGCATCGACTCGCTGTTCGTGAAGGACTACTACGTTTCCGTGCGCCCGGAGGGAATCCTGCGCGGCGGCGGCCCCGCGCCCGTCGTCGCTCCGCCGCCAGTGACGACCCCGCCGCCGGCCGCGCCCGCCCCGGCGCCCGCCGCGCCCGCGCCGCCGCCCGCCATCACCGAGGCGCCGCCGCCGGAGCCCACGGGCCGCGACACGGTCCGTCCGTGAACTGGACCCCGCGCGACTACGACCGGCTGGAGCGGGCGATCACGGACCGGCGCCGCATCCAGCTGGTCCGCCGCGGGAGCGAGCTGGTGATCCTGCCCGAGCGCCTGCGCACGGACTTCGGCGAGGAGATCCTGGCCGCGCGCCACCCGGGCACCGGCGACCCGCTGGAGGTGCCGCTGGACGAGATCGACTGGTTCGACATCGTCAGGTAAGTGCGGAAGTGCGGAAGTGCGAGAGTGCGGAACTGACGAGCGGTAGTTGCCGGCGAGCCGAACAGCCTCGCGCAGTTTGCGAGGCTTCCCGTCATTGTTCCTGCGGCTTCAGCCGCCGCTGAGGGGGCGTTGCGAGTGCGCGCCTCAGTCGGCGGCGGAGACGAGGTCCGTCGTCGCGTCTGCCCGGGCGTCGCTGGTGGTCTGCGCGAACTCGCGGGCGGCCTGGATGAAGGCCCAGAACAGGCGGCGGTCGGGGTCGCGCTCGTCGGCGGGGGATTCGGCCTCGCCGCGCTCGGGGTGCCACTGCACGCCGTACATCCACCCGTGCTCCTTCCCCTCCACGCCCTCCACGATCCCGTCCTCCGCCCACACCGTGGCCTCGAGCGAGGGCGCGACGTCGCGGACCGCCTGGTGGTGGAAGGAGTTGATGAACAGCTCGCGGTTGCCGAAGATGGCCTCGAGCCCCGAGCCGGGCTTCACGTCGGCGCGGTGCCAGCGCTGGGTGACGGGGGCGTCCTGCTCGTGCAGCACGTCGCCGCCGAGCTGCGAGGGGATGTCCTGGTAGAGGGTGCCGCCCAGCGCCACGTTCAGCATCTGCATCCCCCGGCAGATGGCCAGGATGGGGATGCCGCGGCGGAGCGCCACCTCCAGCGCGGCCATCTCGATCTGGTCGCGCAGCGGGTTCACGCTCCCCAGCTCGGGGTGCGGCTCCTGGCCGTACAGCTCGGGGGCCACGTCCTCGCCGCCCGTCAGCACCAGCCCGTGCGCCAGCTCCACCAGCCGGCACACCGACTCGCGGTCGTGGCCGGGGGTCAGGAGCACGGCCGTGCCCCCCGGCTCCTCGACCGCGGTCACGTACTGCACGTTCAGCCGCACCGCCGGCAGGTTGTGCGACCCCGAGGGCGCCAGCGTGGTGGTGACGACGATCAGCGGACGCACCGGTTTCTCCTCATCCATGTTCCGCGCGACCCGCAGGTTCCTTGCCGCAGGGGAAGTACGAAAGTACGAAAGTACGGGAGTACGATGAAAGAGTGCGTGAGTGCGTGAGTGCGGAAGTGCGTGAGGTGCGGAAACGAAAAGTGCGCCGGACTCGCTCGAGCCCAGCGCACTCCCGCACTTCCGCACTCACGCACGTTCTGTTTCGTACTTCCGTACTCCTCGTACTTTCGTACTTCGTTTATCCGACCGCGGCGGCGATGCAGACCCGGTCCCGGCCCTGCTGCTTGGCCTGGTACAGCGCCGCGTCGGCCTCGGCGATCAGCTCGTCCACCGTTTCGGCGGGGAAGTCGGGCCACGAGGCCACGCCCGCGGAGAGCGACGCCCGCACCGCGCGCCCGCCGAACACGAAGGGGATCTGCCCGAACTCGTTGCGCGCCCGCTCGGCGAAGCGCAGCGCGCCCGCCGCGCCGGTGCCGGGGAGCACCACCACGAACTCGTCGCCGCCGTAGCGCGCGGGGCGGTCGTGCGTGCGCAGGCTGCTTTCCGACTGCAGCCAGTTGCCCAGCGACCGCAGCACCGCGTCGCCGGCCAGGTGGCCGAAGGTGTCGTTGATCTCCTTGAAGTTGTCCAGGTCCAGCAGCACCACCGACAGCGGCTCGCCCCGCTCGCGCGCAACCTGCAGCTCGGTGCGCAGGTACTCTTCCAGCGCGCGGCGCGTGGCCACGCCGGTGAGCTGGTCGGTGTTGGCCAGGTCGTGCAGGTGCTGCCGCTGCTGCATCAGCCGCTCGAAGATCTGCACCCGCCCGCACGCCTGCACGATGGCGTCCACCACCCGCTCGGCCAGCTCGGCCGCCTCGGGGCCCAGCTCCGGCTCGTCGACCGTGGCATGCTCCACGAACAGGCCGGTGACGGTCTCGGTGAGCGGGAAGGGGACCACGATGGCGGAGCGCAGCGGGGTGGCGGCGCCGTCCCGCACGCCGTCGAAGAGCGGGCTGGCCGACACGTCGGCGATGGCCACCGGCTTTCCCGTTTCCAGCGCCTCGCGCACCTCTGGGTAGTGGTCCAGCTCCAGCAGCATCCCGTCGGCCAGCTGCGCCTCGCTGCTCGCCGCCACGCGCGCCGTCTGCTGGCCGCGCTCCACCACCAGCACCGAGCAGCGGGCCACGCCCAGCACCTGCGCGGTGCGCGCGGTGACCAGGTGGAACATCTCGTCGGCGCTGACCACGCGGTTCAATTCGCGGATCAGGTCGATGGCCTCCAGCCGCATCCGCGCCTGCTCCCGCGCGCGGCGCAGCTCGCGGTTGCGGGTGACGTGCGCGTCCACGCGGGCCAGCAGCTCGTCCAGCCGGAAGGGCTTGGTCAGGAAGTCCACCGCCCCGTCGCGCAGCGCGGAAACCGGCAGCGCGCCGTCGTTGGTGGCGGTGATGAGGACCACGGGAACGTCGGCCCAGCGGTCGTCGCGGCGCAGCGCGCGCAGCACGTCGATCCCGGAAAGCTCCGGCATCATCACGTCCAGCAGCACCAGGTCCGGCGTCTTCGGGTGCTCGTTCAGCAGCCGCAGCACGGCCCCGCCGGTGGCGGCGGTGCGCACGTCGTAGCCGCGCGCCTTCAGGGCGCGGTCCAGGCCCAGCAGGATCGACGGGTTGTCATCGGCCACGAACACGGTGGCAGGGGCTTCGCTCATCTCGTTCGCCTGTGCAGCCTCGGCCGTAAAGGGCCGCGGTCCGGCTCTCATTCTGGGGCCCGGCGGACCGGGCGCGCGTGGATTGTCGGGGGATGCAGCGCAAGGTGGGGCGTAGCGCGCGCTCGCCTCGGGGGGCGGACGCGCCTGCTCGTATGGCTGGTACCTCGCACGACTTGGCCTTCGCCGTGGCAAAACCCAAGCCAGCCCCGTGCCTCTGCAGAACCCCCCGATTACAGGATTTACGGATGAGACATCTGTTTCCGGTGCGGCAAACTTGTCACAGTTCTGACGCAGCCTTGTCCCACCCTCCGGTCCGTTTCCTGCCACCGGCAACGGGCAAGTCCCGCAACCGGTGCATGATTTGACCCGTCCGCAGAACCGAACCGACCGCGCACCGGCCGCGCCCGCGCCGCCGCGCCCGCGCGCCGCCATCCTCCGCGCGCTGGCGCTCGGCCTGTTCGCGCTCGCCGCCGCGTGCGGGCGCCAGGAGCCGGCGTCGCCGTGGAGCGAGGCGCGGCTGGCGCGCATGACCACGCGGCAGAAGGTGGCGCAGCTGCTGATGGTGCGCGCGGCGCCGCTCACGCCCTCCGTTCCCCCGGGCGACTCGTCGCGGGCGCGGCTGCTGCGCTGGGCCACGGACGGGGTGGGCGGGGTGGAGATGACGGGCGGCCCGGCGCGCACCGTGGCCGCGCTGGCGGACACGCTGCGGAAGCTGCCGCTGGCGCCGCTGGTGGCCGCGCGGCTGGACGGCGGCGCGGGACGCGTCTTCCCCGGCGCGACGGAGCTCCCCTCCGCGGAGGGGCTGATGGTGCTGGGGGATGCGGAGCTCGCCACGGCGGCCGGCACCGCGGCGGCGGCCGAGGCGAAGGCGATGGGGATCGACCTGGCCTTCGTGGCCGGCCCCGCGCTCCCCGGCGATTCGTCCGCGCTCGCCCCGCCGTCGGCGAACGACGCGGGGACGGCCGCGTACGCCGCCTTCGTCCGCGCGCTGGCCGAGGGCGGGCGCCTTCCCGCCATCTCCATCTTCCGCCCCTCGTCTTCCGAGGCCGGTGCGGGCGTTCGCGCCGTGCGGTGGGACCGCTCGGCGCTGGAGGTGTCGCACCTGGACTGGCTGGGCGCGGCGGTGAAGGCGGGCGCGGCGGCGGTGCAGCCCGGCTTCGTGGCCGTCCCCGCGCTCACGGGCGACACCACGCCGCTCCCGCTCTCCGGCATCACCGCCTTCGGCATCCTGCGGCGCGACATGGGGTTCGGGGGGATGGTGATCGCCGACGTGGCCGCGGACGGCCCGCTGGCGCGGCGGATGGGCGGCATCGTCCCCGGCGCTGTCGCCGCGATCCGCGAGGGCGCGGACCTGCTCGCCGGCGTCTCCGATCCCGCCGCGCTGGCGGATTCGCTCGCCGCCGCGGTCGAGGCGGGCCGCATCCCCCGCGACATGGTGGACCAGGCGGTGCGCCGCGTCTTCGCTGCCAAGCGCCGCGCGGGGCTCGGCATTCCTCCCGCGGACACGACCCGTCTCCCCCTCCCCAGCCGCGAGGCGGTGGAGATGGCGGGGGGCGCGTTCGAGCGGACGGCGGTGGCGCTGGGGACCGTGCCCGCGCTCGCCGGGTGCCGCGCGACCATTCTCATCACCGCGCCCGATGCGGACGTCTCCACCCTTTCCGGCGAGCTGGCCGCGCGCGTCCCCAATCTCCGGCACCTGCGGACCGGCGTCGTCGCCCGTCACGGCCTGCTGACGCGCGTCCCAAGCTTCGCGTCGGCGGGCGCTGACTGCGCGGTCGTCGCGGAAGTCGGTGCCGCGCGGCTGCGCTTCGTGGACCGCATCGGCGCCGTGGCAAGGCGCGACACCTCGAAGGCCGCGCGGCGCGACACGGCGAAGTTCCGCGCGGACAGCCTGGCCTTCGCGCGCGACACGGTGACGCGGCGCATCGTCTACGTGGCGCTGGACGCGGACCCCGCGCGGCCGCTGCCGGCGGTGCGCACGGCGGTGCTCGTCTTCGGCGCCGGGGCGCGGGCGCAGCGGGCGGCGGTGCGCGCGCTCTTCGGCGAGATCCATCGCCCCGCGGACCAGCTTCCCCATCCCCGCGGAGCGTGGCCGCCCGCCCGGCGCCTGGCCCGCGGCGACGCGAAGGACGCGGGGATGAGCGCCGACTCGCTGGCGAAGATCGACGCGGTGATGCAGCGCGCGCTGGATGCCGGCGTCTTCACCTCGGCCGCCGTCGCCGTCGGGCGGCACGGAAAGCTGGTGAAGCTGCGCGGCTACGGCACCGTCGCGGGCGGGCCGGTCGATCCCGCGAACACGCTCTTCGACCTCGCGTCGCTGACCAAGGTGATCGGGACGACGGCGGCGGTGATGGCGCTGGTGGACGACGGGAAGATCCGGCTGGACGAGCCCGTCTACCGCTATCTCCCCCAGTTCCGCGGCGGCGGGCGCGGCGACGTGACGGTGTGGAACCTGATGACCCACACCGGCGGCCTGCCCGCGGGCGACGACCTGTACAACGGCGCGGCGGACGCCGACGCCGCGCTGCAGATGGTCTACCGCACCGACCTGGTGTACGAGCCGGGGACGAAGATGGTGTACAGCGACTTCGGGATGATCCTGATGGCCGAGGTCGTGCGCCGCCGCGCGGGCGAGCCGGTGGACCGCTTCGCCGCGCGCCGCGTGTTCGTGCCGCTGGGGATGGAGAACACCATGTACCGGCCGCCGCTGGTGTGGTGGGGGCGCACGGTGCCCAGCGCGATCCGCTCCGAGCGCCCGTACGTGCTGCGCGACGTGGTGCACGACGGCAACTCGTTCCGGCTGGGCGGCGTGGCCGGGCACGCGGGGCTCTTCTCGACGGCGGGGGATCTCGCCATCTACGCGCAGACGCTGCTGAACCTGGGCGCGTACGGCGACCGGCGGATCTGGTCGCCGCGCACGGTGCAGCGCTTCACCACGCGGCAATTGAAGGTGGAGACGCGCGCGCTGGGGTGGGACACGCCGGCCAAGCGGAGCTCGGCGGGCGATTTCTTCTCCGCGCGCGCCTTCGGCCACACCGGCTACACGGGCACGTCGATCTGGATCGACCCCGAGCGCGACCTGTTCGTGGTCCTGCTTACGAACCGCGTGTACGACGGGGGGACGGAGGGGCAGATCCTGGCGATCCGCTCGGCCGTGTCCGACGTGGCGGCGCGGGCGATCACCGACATCCCCATCACCCCGCGCCCCGGCACCGCCGCCGCCGAGGCCCGCGCCGCCGCCGAGCGCGCCGCCGCGCGTGCCCGCGCCCGGGCCAACGCGCGCAAGAAGCGCCCGGTGCGCCGCGGCCGCGGCACCCCGCGCCGCACCTCCACGCGAGGGCGCGGGCGGGGGTGACGGGCGAGGCCGAAGCAGATGCGCGCCTCGCCCATGGAAGTTGCTGCGCTCAGTTCCTTTCGTGCCACGTGGATGATAAGATGTTCCCCGTCAGTCGTCCTTCACACCAATCCCGCCGCACCACCGCGCCTACGTATTGGAGCCGGTGAAGAGCAGGCGCTCGGTCCAGGCAACCCCATCCGATGAGCGACTCCAGGCTTTCCGCGTTCCTCTGGTCCGTGGCGGACCTCCTCCGTGGTGACTACAAGCAATCCGAATACGGGCGCGTCATTCTACCGTTCACCGTGCTCCGGCGGCTGGACTGCGTGCTGGAGCCCACCAAGGCGGCCGTGCTGGCCGAGAAGGCGAAGCGAGAGCGCGCCGGGCTGAACCCCGAGCCGTTCATGCTCCAGAAGTCCGAGCAGCACTTCGTCAACACCTCGGCGCTGGATCTGAAGCGGATACTGGGCGACGCCGACCACGTGCGCGAGAACCTGCTGGAGTACGTGCGCGCGTTCTCGCCCGCCGTGCGCGACATCTTCGACTGCTTCGACTTCCACGCGCAGGTGGAGCGGCTGGACAAGGCGAAGCTTCTCTACCTGGTGGCCGAGAAGTTCGCCCACGTGGACCTGCACCCCACCACGGTAACGAACGCACAGATGGGCGCAGTGTTCGAGGAGCTGATCCGCCGGTTCGCGGAGCTCTCGAACGAGACGGCGGGGGAGCACTTTACGCCCCGTGAAGTGATCCGGCTCATGGTCAACCTGCTGTTCGCGGAGGACGACGAGGCGCTGAACAAGCACGGTGTGGTGCGCACGCTGTACGATCCGACCGCGGGGACGGGAGGGATGCTCTCCGTGGCCGATGAGTACCTCGTCGAGCACAATCCCACCGCGCGGCTGGTGATGCACGGGCAGGAGCTGAATGCCGAGTCATACGCCATCTGCAAGGCCGACATGCTGATCAAGGGTCAGGACGTCAGCAACATCGTGCTGGGCAATACGCTGGCGGACGACGGCGCGCGGGGCATGCACTTCGACTACATGCTCTCCAATCCTCCGTTCGGGGTCGAGTGGAAGAAGATCGAAAAGACGGTGCGTGAGGAGCACAAGCGCGACGGCTACAACGGGCGCTTCGGACCGGGGCTGCCACGGGTGAGCGACGGCTCGCTTCTCTTCCTCCTGCACCTGCTCTCCAAGATGCGCCCCGCGGCGCAGGGCGGGAGCCGCTTCGGGATCGTGCTGAACGGTTCGCCGCTCTTCACCGGTGGCGCGGGCTCGGGGGAGAGCGAGATCCGCCGCCACGTGCTGGAGAACGACCTGCTCGAGGCCATCATCGCACTTCCCACCGACATGTTCTACAACACGGGGATCAGCACCTACGTGTGGATCGTGAGCAACAACAAGCCCCAGCACCGGCGCGGGCGCGTGCAGCTCATCGACGGCAGCGCGATGTCGCGGAAAATGCGGAAGAGCCTGGGAAGCAAGCGGAAGGAGTTGGCGCCCGAGCACATCGAGGCGATTACCACACTCTTCCGGGATTTCGTGGAGGCGGAGCGTGACGGCGTGCCCATCTCGCGCATCTTCCGCAATGACGAGTTCGGCTACCGCACCATCACCGTGGAGCGGCCGCTGCGTGACGAGAACGGTCAGATCGTGCGTGGGACGAAGGGCAAGGCGAAGGGAAAGCCGGTGCCCGACACGACTCTGCGGGACACCGAGAACGTGCCGCTGACCGAGTGGCCGGAAGACTACTTCCACCGCGAGGTGCTCCCGCACGTGCCCGACGCGTGGATTGACGAGGAAAAGACCAAGGTCGGCTACGAGATTCCGTTCAACCGCTACTTCTACGTGTTCAAGCTGCCCCGCCCGTTGGAACAAATCGATGCCGACCTGACGGAGGTCAGCGCGCGAATCGTGGCAATGATCGGGGAGCTATCGCAATGAGCTTGCCCCGTTACCCTGAATACAAGGACAGTGGCATCGAGTCGCTTGGTCACGTGCCGGCGTGTTGGGAGATCAGGCGGCTGAAGCACGTTAGTAATATATTCCTGAGCAATGTAGATAAAAAGACATACGAAGGTGAAGTGCCGGTCAAGCTCTGCAACTACACGGACGTTTATTATAATGATGTGATTACGAGAGATCTGGATTACATGCCCGCAACCGCCTCGACCGCCCAAATCGCAAAGTTTGAATTGCGCCGTGGAGATACAATCATCACAAAGGACTCCGAAACAGCTGATGATATCGCAATCTCTGCCTATGTGCCGGACGATCTTCCGGGAGTGGTTTGTGGGTATCATCTCGCGCTCGTTCGGTCCCTGCCAGGCGTCTCAGGCCGATATTTAAAGTGGCTGTTCGATTCGAATTACGTGAAGTCGAAATTTGCCGTGCTGGCGAACGGCCTCACACGCGTAGGGTTATCACATTATGCGTTGGTCAACGTGGAGCTTCCAATTGCAACTTCTGCCGAGCAGGAACTAATCGCGGGCTTCTTGGATCGCGAGACGGCAAAGATCGACACGTTGATGAAAGTGCAGCGGCGCCTGATTGACCGGTTGACGGAGAAGCGGCATGCTGTCATATCCCACGCTGTAACCAAGGGTTTGGATCCACACGTGCGGATGAAGACATCCGGGATCGAATGGCTGGGCGATGTGCCAGCGCATTGGACGCTTCCGACACTGCGACGCGTAATCCAACGCATCGAGCAGGGGTGGAGTCCAGATTGCGACAATAGGCAAGCAGATCCGGATGAGTGGGGAGTCGTCAAGGCGGGATGCGTGAATCGTGGAGTGTTTATCGACAGCGAGAACAAGGCGCTTCCGGAAAACCTTTCGCCGATTGTGGATTATGAAATACGCCCGGGCGATGTACTGATGTCGCGAGCGAGCGGATCACCTGCACTGGTTGGCTCAACCGCCTTCGTTGCGGTAGTACGGCCGCGCTTGATGTTGTCAGACAAAATTTTCCGCATACATGTGGAGAAGAGTGTCGATCCTCGGTATTTTGTCGCCGCTTTTAACGGTCATGCTATGCGTACACAGGTTGAGCGCGCAATCAGTGGCGCTGATGGGTTAGCGAACAACCTTCCCAAAGCATCACTGATGGATTTTCGATTCCCCGTTCCACCTTTGAAGGAGCAGGAATCCATCATTGAACATTTGATTCATCGAACTGGTCAAATGGATTCTCTTATCAAGGAAGCCGAGCGCGCCATTGCACTCCTGCAGGAGCGGCGCACGGCCCTGATCTCCGCGGCGGTGACGGGAAAGATCGATGTGCGCGGGCTGGCGGAGGCGGCATGAGCATCCATAAGGAGATCAGCTTCGAGCGCGAGATCTGCGAGCACCTGGGCGCGCATGGCTGGCTGTATGCCGAGGGCGACGCCGCGCGCTACGACCGCACGCTGGCCCTCTATCCGGACGACGTGATCGCGTGGGTGCGGCAGACGCAGCCTGACGAGTGGGAAGCGCTGGAAAAGAGCTATGGCGCCGGCGCCACGCAGGCGCTCCTCCGCCGCGTGCGCGACCAGTTGGAGCAGCGCGGCACGCTGGAGGTGCTGCGGCAGGGGATTGAGATGCTCGGCGTGCGCACTCGGCTGCACCTGGCGCAATTCCGCCCCGCGCTGGGCGCCAATTCCGGAATCATGGCGCGCTACCAGGCCAACCGCCTGCGTGTCGTCCGGCAGGTGCGCTACTCACGGGCGGAGACCAACGACAGCATCGACCTCGTCCTCTTCGTGAACGGCATCCCGATCGCCACCGCCGAACTGAAGACTGACTTCACCCAGAACGTGGAAGACGCGATCGCCCAGTATCGTGCCGATCGCAATCCACGCCCCCAGGGAAGGGATCCCGAGCCGCTGCTGAGCTTTCCCGGCGGCGCGCTGGTGCACTTCGCGGTGAGCAACCTCGAGGTGCACATGGCCACGCGGCTGGAGGGCGCCGCCACGCGCTTTCTCCCCTTCAATCAGGGCAACCGGGGCGGCGCCGGCAACCCACCCAATCCAAACGGCCATCCCACCGCCTACCTCTGGGAAGACGTGTGGGAGCGCGACGGCTGGCTGGAGATCCTGGGCCGCTACATGGTGGCCCAGCGCGACGCGCGCAAGCAGGTGCAGGCCATTCTATTCCCGCGTTACCACCAGCTCGACGCCACCCGCAAGCTGGTCGCGGCGGTGAGGGCGGCGGGCGCGGGCGGGAGCTACCTGGTCCAGCATTCCGCCGGCTCGGGAAAGACCAACTCCATCGCCTGGACTGCGCATTTTCTGGCCGATCTGCACGACGAGCACGACCATAAGGTGTTCGATACCGTGCTGGTGGTGTCGGACCGGAACGTGATCGACACCCAGCTCCAAGCGGCGATCTACGAATTCGAGCGCACCCCCGGAGTGGTCGCCACCATCACCGGAGAGGGCGCGAGTAAGAGCGCCGAATTGGCCGAGGCACTGGCTGCCGGGAAGAAGATCGTGGTGAGCACCATCCAGACCTTTCCCTTCGCGTTGAAAACGGTGCGCGATCTCGCCGCCACGAAAGGGAAGCGCTTCGCCGTCCTGGCCGACGAGGCGCACAGCTCGCAGACGGGAGAGACCTCCAAGCAACTCCGCGCCGTTCTCACCGACGCCGAGGTCCAGGCCCTCGCCGACGGGGGCGAGGTGAGCACCGAGGACCTGCTCCTGGCGACGATGGCAACCCGAGCGGACGAGTCGGACGGCATCACCTACGTGGCCTTCACCGCCACGCCGAAGTCCACCACCATCGAACGCTTCGGTACCCGCCCCGACCCGTCGCGGAAGCCGGCCCCGGACAACGTGCCGCAGCCGTTCCACGTGTATTCGATGCGGCAGGCAATCGAAGAGCGGTTCATCCTGGACGTGCTGCGGAATTACGTCACCTACCGCACCGCCTTCCGCTTGGCGCACGAGGGGCGCGAGATGGACGACCGCGAGGTGGAGCGCGGCACGGCGATGAAGGGAATCATGGCGTGGGTGCGCCTTCACCCCTACAACATCGCCCAGAAGGTGCAGGTAGTGGTGGAGCATTACCGCGAAGCCGTGGCCCCGCTCTTGGACGGGCGGGCAAAGGCGATGGTGGTGGTGGGAAGCCGGGTGGAAGCCGTCCGCTGGCAGCTTGCCATGCAGCGCTACATCGCGGACCGCGGCTATCCCCTGCGTACGCTGGTCGCCTTCTCGGGCGAGGTGAAGGACCCGGACTCCGGCCCCGATCCGTTCACCGAGCGCAGCACGGGGCTGAACCCCAACCTCCTGGGTCGCGAGATACGCGACGCCTTTCACACCGACGAATTCCAGCTGCTGCTGGTGGCGAACAAGTTCCAGACGGGCTTCGACGAGCCGCTGCTGTGCGGGATGTACGTGGACCGGCGCTTGGCGGGAATCCAGGCCGTGCAGACGCTGTCGAGGCTGAACCGCGCGCACCCGGGGAAGGACACCACCTACGTCCTGGACTTCGTGAACGAGGCCGACGACATCCTCTCCGCCTTCCAGGCGTACTATACCACCGCCACCCTGACCAGCGTCACCGACCCCAACCTGGTCTTCGATCTGCGCGCCAAGCTGGACGCCGCCGGCCACTACGACGAAGGTGAAGTGGACCGCGTGGTCGAGGCCGAACTGCGCCCAGGCGCGCAGCAGCGCGAACTGGTGGCGGCGATTGCGCCCGTGGCCGACCGGCTGCTGAGGCGCTACACGGCCGCCCAGCAGGCCCAGCGCGACGCAGAGGCCCGCCACGACTCCGCCGCCGCCGAGGCCGCGCGCGGCGAGCGCGACGCGCTGGAGCAGTTCCGGGCGGACATCGGCACATACGTCCGCCTCTACACCTTTCTCTCGCAGATCTTCGACTACGGCAGCACCGGGGTGGAAAAGCGCGCGATCTTCTTCCGCCGGCTCCTTCCGCTCCTGGAGTTCGGCCGTGAGCGCGAGGGGGTGGATCTCTCGAAAGTCCTGCTCACCCACCACACGCTGAAGCGCCGGGGCGGCGCGCCGATGCAGCTCCAGCCGGAAGCGGTCCCGATCCAGCCGATGACCGGGGCAGGGACGCGCGTGCTGCGCGAGCAGGAGCGCGTGTACCTGCGTGAGATGATCGCACGGGTGAACGAACTGTTCCAGGGTGACCTTACGGAGGAAGACAAGCTGGTGTACGTCGGCCAGGTGCTGAAGGGCAAGCTGCTCGAATCCGAGACGTTGATCCAGCAGGCCGCCAGCAACACCAAGGAGCAATTCGCCAACTCTCCAGACCTGAAGTCCGAGCTGCTGAAGGCCATCATCGACGCGCTGGACGCCCACGGCGCAATGAGCACGCAGGCGCTGGAATCCGAATCGGTCCGGCGCGGTCTGCAGGACGTGCTCCTGAACCATGCCAACCTCTACGAGAGTCTCCGCCAGAAAGCAGCCTGAGCGTCCCACCTCCCGAAAACTCCCCGAACATCTCCTTGCGCCCGGTGTATCCCCGGCGCACCTTTCCGCAGCCCCGCGCGGGGCGCATTCTGTTGCATCCACCGGCAGTCCTGAGCAGTGCCGACACGCGGGCCCCACACGCAGACCCACTCGATGATCGCCACCACGCAGCGCGAGCGCGTACTTCCCCGCCTGATCGAAGACGAGATGCGCGAGTCGTTCATCGACTACTCGATGAGCGTGATCGTGCAGCGGGCGCTGCCGGACGTGCGCGACGGGCTGAAGCCGGTGCACCGCCGCATCCTGTTCGCCATGTACGAGGCGGGGCTCACCCCCGCGCGGCCGTACAAGAAGAGCGCGACGGTCGTCGGCGATGTGCTGGGCAAGTACCACCCGCACGGCGACACGGCGGTGTACGACTCGCTGGTGCGCATGGCGCAGGAGTTCGCGCTGCGCTACCCGCTGGTGGACGGGCAGGGGAACTTCGGCTCCATCGACGGCGACAACGCCGCCGCCTACCGCTACACCGAGGCGAAGCTGTCGGCGGTGGCGATGGAGCTGCTGGCCGACATCGACCGCGACACCGTCGACTTCGCCCCCAACTTCGACGACCGGCTGCAGGAGCCGCGCGTCCTCCCGGCGCGCGTCCCCAACCTGCTGGTAAACGGATCGAGCGGGATCGCGGTGGGGATGAGCACCAACATCCCTCCCCACAACCTGGGCGAGGTGGTGGCCGCGGCGCTCCATCTCCTGGACCACCCCGACTGCGAGGTGGACGACCTGATGGCGCACCTGCCGGGGCCGGACTTCCCCACCGGTGGCATCATCGTGGGGACGGCGGGGATCCGCGACGCGTACACGAAGGGGCGCGGCCGCGTGGTGATGCGGGCGCGCGTGTACAAGGAAAGCCGCCGCAACGGCCGCGAGCAGCTGGTGGTCACCGAGATCCCGTACGGCACCAACAAGAGCCGCATCATCGAGCAGATCGCCGAGCTCACGCGCGCCGGGCGGATGAGCGACGTCAGCGACCTGCGCGACGAGAGCGACCGCGACGGCATTCGCATGGTGCTGGAGCTGAAGCGCGGTGCCGACGCGGTGAAGGTGCTGAACCAGATCTACAAGTGGACGGCGCTGCAGAGCACCTTCGGGGTGATCGCGCTGGCGCTGGACCACGGCGTGCCGCGCGAGCTGGGGCTGAAGCCCATCCTGGAGCGCTGGCGCGACCACCGCGTGCAGGTGGTGGTCCGCCGCAGCCGCTGGGAGCTGGAGCGCTCGCGCGACGAGGCGCATGTGCTGCGCGGGCTGATGGTGGCGCTGTCGCGCATCGACGACGTGGTGCGGATCATCCGCTCCAGCCGCACCCGCGAGACCGCCGCGGCCAAGCTGGAGAAGGAGCTGAAGCTGGACGAGCGCCAGAGCAAGGCCATCCTGGAGATGCGCCTCTCGCGCCTGACCCAGCTGGAGAGCCGCGAGCTGCGCGACCGTCTGGACGAGCTGGAGCGGCGGATCGTGGAGCTGGAGGCCATCCTCGCCAGCTCCGAGCGGCAGACCGACCTGATCCGCGGCGAGCTGCGCGACCTGGCCGAGAAGTACGCCGACCCGCGGCGGACGAAGATCTACGAGAACGAGAAGTCAGTGAAGCTGGAGGACATGCTGGCCGCCGAGCACGTGGTGGTCACGGTGAGCCGCGAGGGGTACGTCCGCCAGATCCCCATGGCCGTGTACCAGCGCAGCATGACCGCGGGAAAGCGGATCGCGCTGGACCGCTACGAGGACGACTACGTGGAGCGCGCCTTCGTGGCCAGCACCGACGATACGCTCCTCGTCTTCTCGACCGACGGCCGGGCGTTCGGCATCACCGTGCGCGACATCCCCGAGGCGGGGATCACCGCGCGCGGCAAGGCGCTGGGGCAGATCTTCGAGCTGGGGAAGAAGGCGGGCGTGGCCGCGGTGCACGTGGTCTCGGAGTTCCGCGCCGACCGCTCGGTCCTCTTCGCCACGGCGGACGGCACGGTGAAGCGGACCGCGCTGGACCAGTACGCCAACGCGCGCGTCGGCGGCATCGAGGCCATCAAGCTGACCGGGAAGGACCAGCTCGCCGATGTGCGGGTGACCGACGGCGAGGGCGAGGTGATCCTCGTGGGCCGCGGCGGACGGGCCATCCGCTTCGCCGAGAGCGAGGTGCCGATGATGGGGCGCGCCGCGCAGGGCGTGAGGGGGATGAAGCTGAAGGAGGGCGAGAGCGTCGTCGGCTTCGTGGTTGCGCGGCGCGAGGGCGGCGAGCTGTGCCTGGTGACGGAGCGCGGGTGGGCCAAGCGCGTGCCGCTGGACGAGCTGGTGCCGCAGGGGCGAGGGGGACTGGGGACGCCGCTGCTGGCAACGAGCAGGGAGACGGGCGAGGTGGCCGCCGCGCGCGAGGTGCACCCGGGCGAGGACCTGATGGCCACCACCAGCGGCGGCCGCGCGGTGCGCGTGAAGCCCGAGGCCGCGCCGCAGTCCGGCCGCGCGGGCGCCGCCGAGAAGTCGGTCGGCATCACCGGCAGCGAGCGCATCGCCGCCGTCACGCACGTGGCCGAGCGCGAGCTCCCCGAATCTCCCGAGGACGACGAGCCCATCGCCCTCGCCCCGGCCGTGGAAGACGAGGGGATGGAGATCGAGGACGCCCCATCGCCTCCGCCCTCCTCCGATGGCGCTTCACCACCCGCCGCGGCCGAGGAGCCGGAGCCGCCGGCGGATGGCGAGCTGGACCTGTTCGCCTGACGGCAGATCTCACGCAGAGACGCAGAGACGCAGAGACGCGGAGAACTCACCAAAGTTCTCCGCGTCTCTGCGTGCGACGTATCCGATGTCGGCCTTCCGCGTCGCGCCGGCGTCAGGGCATCGCGCATTCCGGGCAGGTGTACTTCGGATAGCACGACCACTTGCACGTGTACGACGTCTGCATGTGGGCGTTCACCGTGCCCCGCTGCGCAGACGGCTCCGCGGCCGTCGCGAACGAATCCACGCGGATCTCCTCGAGCTTCACCTTCATCGTTGCCTCCGGGGGGTTGGGTGGGGTGGAGCGCCGGGGTGGGCGGCGGTGGATCAGTCTTCCCGCTCGCGCTCCGGCATGACCGGCGGGGCGCACTCCGGGCAGGTGTACTTCGGCGGGCACGACAGATGGCACGTCAGCAGCAGGCTGGCCTCGAACGCCCGCACCGTGCCGCGCCCGTCCACCGGCTCCGCGCTCGTGACGAACGAGTCTACGCGGATCTCCTCGAGCTTCACCTTCACGGTCGCCTCCGGGTTGGGGTTGGATCTCAGATCACCGGGCATTCCGGACACGTTTCGTTGCCGGGGCACGTGGCGCGGCAGGTGATCACGATCAGCTGGCTCGCGGCCTGGCCGTGCACCGTCCCGCGCTCCTCCGGCGCCGCCTCCAGCGGGGCGAACGAATCCACGCGGATGTCGTCCAGCTTCAGCTTCATCGCTCCTCCTCGGCTCGGGGTTCGCCTCCCACCGCCGCACGTTCGGGGCCGCGGCGAAGAACCGGCGCGGCGGTTGAGGCGTTGTGGTGCTGAGACGAAATCGGAGGCGGATGCGTCACCCGATCCCCCTCATCGCAGCGCGGCGAGGACCTCGTCCGTCGAGCGGATGCGGGCGAAGCGGGGGAAGATGGTGGTGAGCGCGAACTCGTGCGCGCCGGCGCTCAGGGCCGAGGTGGCGTCCTCGACGATCACCTGCGCGTAAGCACGCTCGAAGGCGCCGCGGGCAGTGGATTCCACGCCGAAGTTGGTGGCGATGCCGCCCAGCACGATGGTCCGGATGCCGCGGCGGCGCAGCTGCAGCTCCAGGTCGGTGCCGTGGAAGGCGCCCCAGTTGCGCTTGGTGACGACGATGTCGCCGTCGCGCGGCCCCACCTCGGGGACGACCCGGTCCCACCCCGGCGGGCGCGGCATGGGTGGGGGCGGGTTGTCGACCGGCGGCCGCAGCATGTCGCGGCCGTCATCGGAGTAGCTGACGCGCACCAGCACCACCAGCGCCCCCGCCGCGCGGAAGGCGTCCGCCAGCCGCACCGCGTTCGCGACCACGTTTGCCGCCGCGTGCGGCATCGTGTCGCGCGCGACGATCCCCTGCTGCAGGTCGATCAGCACGAGCGCGGTGGTCGCGGCGTCCAGCGTCAGCGGCTCGGGCATCTCCATCTCCAATCAGGAAGTGCCGGCGGGGGATGCCTCGCCGTACAGGAAGAAGCTTTCCGTCGCGCGGACGCCGGCGCGCCAGCCGATGGCCTCCAGCTTCGCCTGCAGATCGGCGGGGTCATAGAAGACCTTGTAGATGTGGAAGCGGCGGCCGTCGTTCAGCTTGCGCTCCAGCACCACGTCGTCCTCGCCGCTCAGCTGGTGGTCGGTGGCGGTGGAGAGCTCGGTGCGCAGTGAGTCGATGAAGAACACGCGGCCGCCCGGCGCCAGCGCACCCCGCACCATCGCCCAGAAGCTTTCGAAGCGCTCCGGCGGCACGTGCGAGAGCCAGAAGCTGAAGAACACCGCGTCGTACGCCGCGTCCGGCCGCCAGGCGAAGATGTCGGCACGCTCGCGGCGCACCTTCGCGTCGCCCACGCGCCGGCGGTTCAGCTCCAGCACCTCGTCCGACGCGTCCACCGCCGTGACCCGGTCGGCGAAGCGGACGAGCTGCTCGGTCCACCAGCCGGTGCCGCACGCCAACTCCAGCACGCGGCCGGCGGGGCGGAAGCGCTCCAGCGCGGCGCGGAGCTCGTCCACCTCGGCCAGCCAGCGCGCGCGGTGCCCGGGGCCGCGGTCGTATCGCCCCTCGCGCAGGAACCACTCGTCGTACTCGCCGGCGCGGGCGCGGTAGTAGTCCTTCTGCTGCTCGATCAGGTCCATCCCCACCTCCTTTCGTCCCCTCAACATCTCACCGGGCGGCGGAGATCGCAAAAGATGGATCACACGGAGTCAGCGAAAGAAACGGCACAGATGCCGGAACCCTTGAAAATCCTTGATGCTTCGGAAGAGCCTACCGGACTTTGCGGGCCGAAATGCCCGAGTTTACCGCCACACCTATCCCACAATCCATCCCACTTTCGCGCGTCGCGCGCACACTGTAGCAAAGAAAACCGGCGGGCGAGGGAGGGAGAAGAGCTTCCCCGCCTCGCCCGCCGAGTCTATTACCCCCGACCCCGAGGTCAACCGGCCATGCGATTCCTTTTCAAGGGGCTTTCCTTTCCCATTGTTGGATCATCAGGCGCCTAACACCGGAGTTAAGCCGCGCCGCGAAGCGGCGTCGGCTTGGAAGAATTGTTAGCCATCAACCGAGAGAGTCTCGAGCGCCTTGAGAAAGCCTTGATGCTCGGCGCCCGAGCAATCGGATGACCCAATGGTGACAACAAAGACGGTGCGCACGGTCGTGATCTGGCCACTGGATACACACTGGAACGCTCTGCCCATGGCAACGAACCCAGCGCTGCCAGGCTTCGCCGAGTAGGTAACGTAAGTTGCGGTCCAGCCGGGCCCCTTGTATTGAACAGGCTGTGCGTCCGGGTTGGCGGCTTCCAGGCGAGCCTGTGCGGCGATTTCCAGCGCCAGTTCCTTCAGCTCCTCATCAGGGGGCACAGGAGGCGGCTCCCCGCCGCCCAGGTTGCGCGGAATGCCGGTAAGTCCGATTCGCATGGTTCCCGTTTCGATCCTGTAGTTGGACGCCCCAGGAATCGGCATCGGAAATGCGCGGAGCTGTTGTGCCTTCGGCAGGGTGATCTGAACATTTGGCTCAAGCTTCTGGGTGTAGAGCTCTTGAGCGGCTGCGGGCAAGGCAGCAAGCACCCCCAAGAGCGAAACGATGCTGAGGAGGAGAGGGGTTTTCTTCAAGGGGCTTTCCTTTCCCATGGTTGGATCATCAGGCGCCTAACGCCCAAGGGTCAGGGGTGCGGGGCCGGCGCGCAAGACTTTCATCCGGCGAAAGCATGGACGGCCCCGCATCCCCTGCAGCCGATTGTTAGGCCGCGCCGGACCGCTTTGGTGTAGTTCGCGAACGCCGGTCCCTCGCAAACTGGATGTCAAAAGATGTCCGGCGTGGTCTTATGTGCAGTCGCAAGCGCCCCGGAAAAGGCGTTGTCGAAGTGGTTTAGGAGCATTTCGATAAATCGTCCGTGGTAAACCCCATAAATAAGCTTGGAGAGGTTCACATCCTTCTGCTTCAGAATGCCGAATCGAAGCTCACCAACGCCAACCTTGGGAACCAGCCATGCCTTGTTACGCCACTGATCAGGCGTGTGCGTGAAATCGCCGTCACTGTCGTAGGACCACGTCTCGATATCGCCGTCATCGATCCCCTTGTAGATAGACTTCAGGAGATCCCCAGGGTTGCCTGTCGACACAATGATAGCCATGGCCAAATAGTCCTTATTCGAGTTTTTGACTTGCTTACACCTCGACTCACCAACCCTCAGCAAGACCGGTATGCTGTCAAGGAGGAATAGGTTGTGGGAGAAGGCGTGCGCGGCAAACCCAGCAGCGCTGGAAGGACCACGTTCGGCTGCCGCGATGCTTGTCCAGCGGCCTAACTTGTTGTTCAGTGGACGGAATTCCGGCTAACGTGCAAGGCTGCTGGCGCTGTTCCTGTTGCGAGAGAATGCCACGGCCGGTCAATCCCGCCTCGTGCATAACCGAATCCGCTCCAAACCAGATAATGCTCTGCCATCCAAGGTCAAGCGCCGGTAAATCACACGAATGCAATCCGATGTGTCGTGTGCTGGGGAGCGTGACGCGGATAGATACGCGGGGTGGCGGGATAGCGCTCATATTCCGTGTGTTATCGGGTGGCCTCGAGCTTCGCCTGCAGATCGGCGGGGTCGTAGAAGACCTTATAGATGTGGAAGCGGCGGCCGTCGTTCAGCTTGCGCTCCAGCACCACGTCGTCCTCGCCGCTCAGCTGGTGGTCGGTGGCGGTGGAGAGCTCGGTGCGCAGCGAGTCGATGAAGAACACGCGCCCGCCCGGCGCCAGCGCACCCCGCACCATTGCCCAGAAGCTTTCGAAGCGCTCCGGCGGCACGTGCGAGAGCCAGAAGCTGAAGAACACCGCGTCGTACGCCGCGTCCGGCCGCCACGCGAAGATGTCGGCACGCTCGCGGCGCACCTTCGCGTCGCCCACGCGCCGGCGGTTCAGCTCCAGCACCTCGTCGGACGCGTCCACCGCCGTCACCCGGTCGGCGAAGCGGACGAGCTGCTCGGTCCACCAGCCGGTGCCGCACGCCAGCTCCAGCACCCGCCCGGCGGGGCGGAAGCGCTCCAGCGCCGCGCGGAGCTCGTCCACCTCGGCCAGCCAGCGCGCGCGGTGCCCGGGGCCACGGTCGTATCGCCCCTCGCGCAGGAACCACTCGTCGTACTCGCCGGCCCGGGCGCGGTAGTAGTCCTTCTGCTGCTCGATCAGATCGTCGTTCATCCGCTCAACATCTCACCTCCCGGCGTCGAGCGCAAAGCGCCATGCTCGCGCGCCGTGCAGTCCTCGCACGACCACGCTCCCCGGCCCGCATCGTTGCGCCACCCGGTTGGTCCGCCTAGGTTCTGCATGCGGCTCCGGACGGGCCGTCCTGCATAGAAATCTCTTCAGGACGGGACCGAAGAGGCTGCTGCTCGAGGCGAGCCGCACCAAGGATCCCTCTCACAGGAGATGCCTCATGAAGAAGCTTGACCTGGACCTTAGCGCGCTGCGCGTCGATCGTTTCGAGGTGGAGCCGGAGGTCACGGCGAAGGGAACGGTGGTCGCGAACGAGTTCCTGCTCACGCTTCGGACCTGCAACTGCACCGCCGACACCTGCTACCCGCAGTACTCGTGCAACACGGGGAACCCCTGCAAGCCCTGCGTCGTCGGCTAGCGCACCGGCGCGCCGGACCTGTTCGCCTGAACGGAAGCTTTACACAGAGGCCACGGAGAACCGCGATGAGTTCTCCGTGGCCTCTGCGTTCTCCGTGTGAGACTTCTCTGGTGCTACAGCCCGGCGAGCGTGCGGATGTCGTCGCGCGTTTCGTCCTCGGTGGCGCCGTCGGAGATGACGACCTGCAGGTTGCCGCGGCGGTCGATGCCGTACACCACGCCGCTGTGGATGAGCTGCGCGGGGACGGCGGGCGGCGCCGGGGCGGGATGGTGCTCGTGCGGCATCGCCATCGCGGGCTCCGCCGGCTTGGGCGCGACGTAGGCGCCATACGCGTGCCACACCGCCGCCAGCGACGCCGAATCGCCCGTCAGCGCGGAGACCTGCGGGCCGAAGCGGGCGACGTAGCGCTTCAGCACCGCCGGCGTGTCGTGCGCGGGGTCGACCGTCACCAGCACGATGCGCGCGTCGCCCGCATCCTCGCCGAGCGAGTGGACGGCGCGCGAGAGGCGGCCGAGCGTCTGCGGGCAGAAGTCCGCGCACCGGGTGTAGCCGAAGAACACCAGCAGCGGCCGCCCGCGAAAGCTGGCCAGCGACACCGCGCGCCCGTCCTGGTCCGTAAGCCGGAAGTCGTCCACCGGCGCGACCGGATCGTACGTGGTGCCGTGGAACGCGATCCGCCGCGGCACCGCCATCCACCCCGCGAACGCGCCGGCCGCCACGATCAGCACCGCCAGCACCGGCAGCAGGGGAAATCGCCGTTCCGCCATCTCCCTCACCTCTTCTCCGTTCCCGTCCGCGCCACGTCCGCCGCTGCCTCGTCCGGATCCGGCTCGCGCGGGACGTCAGGCGCGGCCTCCGCCGGCTTCGGGCGCAGCAGCGAGAGGACGACCGAGCCGATCAGCACCAGCGCGACCACGCAGAGCGAGATGGCGGTGTCGATGTGCAGCCCGAACATGGTGGCCAGCATCTTGGCGCCGATGAAGATCAGCACGATGGAGAGGCCGGCCTTCAGGTAGTGGAACTTGTCGATGACCTCGGCCAGCAGGAAGTACAGCGAGCGCAGGCAGAGGATGGCGAACACGTTCGAGGTGAACACCAGGAACGGGTTGCGCGTGACCGCGAAGATGGCGGGGATGGAGTCGACCGCGAAGATCAGGTCCGTGGTCTCCACCAGCGCGAGGACGACGAAGAGCGGCGTGGCGGCCAGCCGCATCTTCCCGTCCCACCGCTCGCGGGTGAAGAACTTCTGCCCGTCGTAGTCGGCGCTCACCGGCAGGAAGCGGCGGATCAGCTTCAGCACCGGGTTGGCTTCGGGCTCGATCTCCACGTCGTCCTGCATGGCCATGCGGACGCCGGTGAAGACCAGGAACGCGCCGAAGACGTAGACGATCCACTCGAAGCGGCGGATGAGCAGCGCCCCGGCGCCGATCATCCCCCCGCGGAAGACCAGCGCGCCCAGCACGCCCCAGAACAGCACCCGGTGCTGGTGCTGCGGGGGAACGCAGAAGTAGCCGAAGATCAGGACGAAGACGAAGATGTTGTCGACCGAGAGCGCCAGCTCGATCAGGTAGCCGGTGAGGAACTCCAGCGCGTGCTTGCGCCCGCCCACGATGTCGGTGGGCAGGTTGTGCGTGTAGATGAGGCCCGCGAACGCCAGCGCCAGAACGAGGGTGATGGCGCTCCAGCGCCCCGCCTCCTTCATGGTGATGACGTGCGCCTTGCGGTTGAAGATCCCCAGGTCGACCGCGAGGAGCACCAGCACCACCCCCACGAAGCCCGCCCAGGCCAGCATGTGTGCCGTCAAACCGGTACCTTCCGTTGCGTCCGGCCATGAAAAGGGGCGAAACCCTCGTCCGGCGCGCGGGCGCCCGGAAAAGCCGGGCATCCGCCTGCCTGAACGAAGGTCTCGCCCTGAACCGAGGCTCGCGCCTCCGCCCCGGCCGGACCGTGCGGGTTTGGGCCCGCAGTCTTGACGATCCGGCCGCCGGGTTGTCTCACCCGGTTAGCTACTCCCCTTCCGTGTATCCGCGGAAGCTAGTGCGCAACAATCCTGCCGTCAAACCAGAATGTCTCCCGCGCGGACGCTGTGTCGTACCCCGGCATGGGGGAGCGGGTGCCGCCAATCCGGGCCGCCTGATATGGGACTCCAGCAATGCTGCGCGTGGGAGTCCTCCTGCGGGGCCCTCCCCCCGCGGCTGGGGCCGCGTACCCCCTCCCGATAACGGGGCCCGATAACGGGAGGGGGTAACTTGGAACGCGGCGCGCGGACGGCGGCGCACTCCTCGGCTGACGTGTGATGCGGGGCCCTCTCCAGCCTCGCGGCGCCGCGATGAAGCTTCCTCCGCGATGAGTTCTCCCCTCCCTCGCGGAGCGGGCGGAGGGGCCGGGGGCGGGGCCGGGGGAGGGGGTCAGCGTGGCGGGCAGGGTGCCGTTCGCGCGCGATAGATCCGCCGTGCGGTCAGACGGATGCGGCGGGGACTGAGGATTGGGAGGTGGATACGAGGATGAGCCGGAACGATCGCTACGCCGCGCTCTCACTCCCCGTCGCCGCCGGCAGCGTGAAGTGGATGGTGGTGCCCGTGCCGGGGCGGCTGTCCACCCAGATGCGGCCCCCGTGGCCTTCCACGATCCCGCGCGCGATCGGCAGGCCCAGCCCCACGCCGCGGCGGTCGCGCCCCACCTGGCGGAAGCGGTCGAACACGTAGGGCTGGTGCTCGGGCGGGATCCCGACGCCCGTGTCGGTCACCGCGAACCACTGCTCGCCGCCGTACGTCTCCGCCGTCACCCGCACGTGGCCGCCCGGCTCGGTGAACTTCACCGCGTTCCCCAGCAGGTTGGAGAGCACCTGCACCACGCGGTCGGGGTCGGCCATCACCGGCAGCGGCCCGCGCGTGTCGTCGGCCAGCTCCACCCCGCGCGCGGCGGCCACCGGCCTAAGCATCCGCACCGCGGCGGCCACCAGCGGGCGCGCGTCCACCGGGCTGCGGTCCAGCGGAATGCCGCCGCTCTCCTCCATCCGCGCCACGTCCAGCAGGTCGGTGATCAGCCGGTTGGTCTGCTCCACCGAGCCCACGATCTGCCGCAGGTTGTCGTCCATCCAGGGGTCCAGCGTGCCGTCGGGCGTCATGTCCAGCAGCATGGTGGCGTTCAGCAGGATGGAGGCGAGCGGGTTGCGCAGGTCGTGCGACACCACCGCCAGCACCGCCTCGCGGGCGCGGATGGCCTCCTGCGCCAGCGTGTACATCCGCGCGTTGTCGATCGCCAGCGCTGCGCGCCGCGCCACTTCTTCCGCCAGCGCGACGTCGGTGGCGCGGTAGCGGCGGCCGCTCTCCGCCGATGCGGCCAGGGTAATGGCGCCCAGCACCCGCCCCCGCGCCGCCAGCGGCGCGATGATGTACGAGCGCAGGTCCAGCTGCGCCAGGCGCCCGCGGTGGTCGTCGTCGTGCGCGATCACCTCCACCATCTCGGTGGTGAAGTCGGCCACCAGCAGCGGCAGCCCGGTGCGGATCACGCGCAGCACCGGGTGGCGCGAGAGATCTTCCTCTTCTGACACCGGGGGATGGTAGGTGTTGGTGTAGAGGATCTTCTCCTTCTCGGGGTCCACGTGCGCGCGGGCGATGCGCCGCAGCCCGCCGCCCGGCTCGGCCTCGTCGATCAGGCAGTAGTCGGCGAGCGCGGGAACGACCAGGCGGGCCAGCTTCTGGAAGGTGGTCTGATAGTCCAGCGACGCGTCGAGCAGCGAGCTGACCTCGGCCAGGAAGGCGTAGCGCTTCTCCCCCGCCTCGGCCTGCATGCGGGCGGCGCGCTCGAACTCGACGGACGGCGTGGGCGGCGTCTCCGCCTCGGCGCGCATCCGCGCGAGCTCGGCCGCTGCCGCGGCGGCCACGTCGTCCAGCGCCTGCAGGTCCGCCGGGGCGTAGTCGCGCGGCGCGGCGTCGAGGACCACGAGGGTGCCCAGCGGCTCGGCATCTTCCCCCGCCGTCAGCGGACACGAGGCGGCCACCCGCAGCTCCGGCGCGCCGCGGCGCCGGGCGGGCGCGGGGTCGATCCCCAGCTCGGGGATGGGGGTGGCGCCGTTCCATCCGTGCCGCCCCACCGCCACCGTGCGCCCCGCGTCGAAGCGCAGCACCAGCGCGGCGGGCGCGCCGGTGACGGTGCACGCGAGCCGCGCCAGGCGGTCGAGCACGCCGGGCTCCAGGGCGAGGTGGATGCGGCTGGACATGGCTTCGAGGCTTGGGAAGCCGTGATGCATGGACACTGCGGGGTGCTGCGCGGTGGGGATCGGCGGTCCGCGGGATACCACCGGCGGCCGGGCGGCCCGTCACCGCGAATGATAACCGGGGCGCGCGGGAAGGCAAAGCTATGGGTCCGGGGCGATCCACCCCTCGGCGCAGGCGCGGTCGATCGTCCGCACCACGAACGGCCAGAGCGCGGGGGCGCCGTGCTCGATGGGCGCCATCCGCCGCAGCACCTGCGCCCGGGCGATGCCGTGCTCCAGCCACGATCCCCCGCCGCCGTAGAAGTTCAGCAGCAGCGGCTGGAAGCGGTCCAGCGCCACGGCGAAGCGCGCGTCCGCCGATTCCCCCGCCTCGAACTCTTCCCAGAGCGCGCGCAGCTCGCCGCCCTGCTCCGCGGGAAGGAGGCCGAAGGTGCGCTCGGCGGCCAGCCGCTCGCGCTCGTCGCGGCCCAGGTTGGCGTCCACGTCGTAGGCGAAGGTGTCGCCCGCCTCCACCTCCACCACGTCGTGGACCAGCAGCATGCGGACGACGCGCGCGGCATCGACGCCGGGCCCCGCGGTGTCGGCCAGGAGCACGGCGAGGAGCGCCAGGTGCCACGAGTGCTCGGCGCTGTTCTCCCGCCGCGAGCCGTCGACCAGCCGCGTGCGCCGGATCACGCTCTTCAGCCGGTCGGCCTCCAGCGCGAAGCGGATGCGCCGCTCGAGCGCGTCTCCATCTCCCGCGTTTGTTGAACCCTGCGCGGCCGCGTGGAGGTCCGTCTTCCGGTCCATCGGCATCACCAGTCGTCCACGTCGTCGCGGGCCTCGGCCCTGCGCCGCTCCGTCCGCCGCTCGGCGATGGCGTGCAGCCGCCGGTCCTCGTCGGTTTCCAGCACCAGCGGGGGAACGGGCGCGGGGCGGCCGTTCAGCCGGTCGAGCGCCACGTAGGTGACCATGCAGCGGTTGGTCTGCCGCCGCACCCCGGTCTCCACCTGCTCGGCCGTCACCGTCACCAGCACGTCCATCGAGGTGCGGCCCACGCGCACGATGCGGCCGTGCGCCTCCACGTAGTCGTTGGCGTACACCGGCTGGTTGAACTCCACGCGGTCGATGGAGACGGTGACCACCGGGAGCCGCGCGTGCCGCCGCGCCACCACGCCGCCGCACTTGTCCACCAGCGCCAGGATCACGCCGCCGAACACGTTGCCGTGATGGTTCAGCTGGTCGGGCATCATGCTTTCCGAGAGCACGGTGTACGACTCGCGCGGCGTCTTGCCGGGGGGTGTCGTCTCGTCAGTCATTCGGCTCGTTACGATGGGTGCACCGGTCTTCCCGGGGTAATTCTATGCGGTGAGCCGGAAGCCGGCCATGCGTTCTGGTCGAGAACCGTTGCGAGGGAGTGAATACAGATATTAAATTGATCGATACAGAAAGGAGATGCCTATGGCCAGCACACACAAACGCAGCGCGCTCGCGAAAGGTGGCGCCCGGCGGCCCCCGGTTCGACGCAAGAACCTGAACATCGACCAGGAAAAGCTTGACCGGGTCGTCAAGATTCTTGGCTCGAAGTCCGAAACCGAGGCCATCGACAAGGCCCTCGACATCGTGCTCTACCGTGACGAATTAGTAGAGGGAATCGAGCGGATCATCGGCACGGGAGGCGTCGAGAACTACTTCGACGATCATCCCGATTGGTAAAGTTCGCGTTCGACACCAATCTCTACATCCGTTCAATTCGGGAGGCGGAGTTCGGGGTCCGTCTTAGGGATTTCTATGCCCGTCATTCGCCTCGCATGCACCTGTGCTCCGTTGTAGTCCACGAGTTGCTCATCGGCGCGAACTCCCCTGAGAGAATACGTGATATTCACGACACGATCGTCGATCCGGCGGAGAAGAAAAACCGCATCATCACGCCGACGCACTCAGCATGGGATCGGTCTGCGCAGGCGCTGAGCGCCTTGGCGGTCAAGCACCGCATGGAGCTTGGGAAGATCTCTCGCTCGCTCGTAAATGATGCGCTGATTGCCGCCTCGTGCGCGGAAGCCGGCGTGACGCTGCTGACGGACAATCTCCACGATTTCAAGCGCCTTTCCGAGCGCATCCCGGTGCGGTTCGCGCAACCGTGGCCTATGGATTCGGAAGAAATCTGATACATGCGCATTGACCAACACCGTTTCGCGCACTAACTTCCGCGTTCCTGACCCATTTCAGCCCACCCTGACGCGATGGCCGCCCGGCGGCCGCGGTTCCTCGCGCGGGGTCTCCAAACCCTGATTTCGCGGGCTTTTCGCCCGGGCGCTCACGGCCCGGGTCGTCGTGTCTCCGCGCTCTCCGCGCCGTCCGGCCATCTCGCGCAATCCCATGCCGTTCCCGGGGATGCGCGGCGCCGGCAGGGCCGCGGTGGAGCTTTCCCGACCCCTCTTCCGTCGGAAGTCCAGCCATGGTGGGGCTAGAAAAACTGCTCATCGGGCGCACGCTGGCCGGCCGCTACACCGTCGACGAGCTGATCGGCCCGGGGCGCGCCGGCCTGGTGTACCGCGCGCGCGACTCGCGGACCGGTGCCGAGGTGGCGGTGAAGGTGCTGAACGCGCCGCGCAGCCCCGAGGCCCGCGAGCGCTTCCGGCAGCTGGTGGCGCGCGAGGTGGCCGCCGCGACCGCCATCCGCCACGCCAACGTCGCCACCGTCCACGAGATGGGCGGCGACGCCGAGCTGGACCTGGACTTCGTGGTGACGGAGCTGGTGCGCGGGCAGAGCCTGGCCGGCGTGCTGGCGCAGCGCGGCAAGCCGCCCATCGCGCTGGGGCTGCGCCTGCTGGGCGACGCCGCCGAGGGGCTGGCCGCCGGGCACGCCGCCGGGCTGGTGCACCGCGATCTGCGCCCCGCCAGCCTGTACATGGTGCGCGGCGAGGCCGAGCGGCACGTGCGGGTGAAGCTGACCGGCTTCGGCGTGCCGCAGCTGGTGCGGCGCGAGTCGCTGGCCGTGGCCGCGCCGGAGATGCGCGCCTACGCCTCGCCCGAGATGCTGGCCAACGGGAGCGCGCGCCTGGCCCCCGCCAGCGACGTGTTCAGCCTGGGGATGATCGGCTTCGAGCTGATGACGGGCGCGCTGCCGCTGGACGATGCCGCGCGCCGCGCCCTGGCCGACGGCGGGAAGGTGGAGATCGAGGCGCCGCGGGAAGTGGCCGCCGCCGTGCCGCCGCACGTGATGGACGCGGTGATGCAGGCGCTGCGCATCGACCCCGCCGAGCGCTTCGCCGACGGCAGCAGCTTTGCCGCCGCGCTCCGCCAGGCGCCCGCGCCGCAGATGATCTCCGTCCCGAAGATCATCACCGAGCCCGAGCCGCAGGCCGCGGCCGCGCCGGAGCCCGTCGCGGAATCGCCCGCTGAAGAGCCGCAGCCCGAACCCTCCGCCGCCGCGCCCGTGATCGCGGCCGCCGCGGGTGCGGTTGCCACTGCAGCCATCGCCGCGGATGCCGCCGCCGCGCCGATCGCAGTTGAGTCCGCGCCCGCGGAGCCCGAGGCCGCCGCTCCGGTGACCGAGACACCGGTCGCGAGTGCGGCCGCCGCGCCGCCCGCCGCTCCGTCGAAGGCACCCCGCCGCGGCGCCGCGGCGAAGACGCCGGACAGCGACCTCCCGCTGTACTATCCCCCGCAGCTGGCTAAGACGCCCGCGCCCGCGGTGCCGGCCGCCATCGTGACACCGCCCGCGCCGAAGCCCGTCGCGCCGCCCATCGCCGCGACGAAGGTAGAGGACGAGGCGCCGGCACCCGTCGCTGCACCGGTGATTGCTGCCGTTGCCGCGGCCGCGATCCCCATCCCCGCGATCGCCGCGCCGCCACCGATCCCCGCGCCGACGCCGGTCGCGGAGAGCGCATCCGTCGCCATCGCTCCCATCCCCGCGGCCGCCCCGGTAGCCGTGGAGCCGGCGGCGCCGATGCGCGAGCTGAAGCTGATCGGCGGCGGAGAGCGGAAGAAGCGCGCGGCGGGCGCTTTCCGCGCGCCGCCGGCGATGGCCGCCGGGTTCCTGCTCGGCATCCTGGTGCTCGGCTCGGTGGCCTGGATCGCGACGCGCCGCACCCCCAGCCCGGCCGTCGGCCCGGCGACCACGCTCGCCGCGGCGAACCAGCTCGCCCCCGGCGCCGTGGTGCCGAACGGGGCAGCCGCCGCCCAGCCCGCGGCCGCCGGGGCCACGGATGCCGCGCCCGCCGCCGCCGACTCGGCCGCGAAGGCGCCGACCGCGCAGCAGCAGGCCGCGCTCGACGCCGCGAAGAAGAAGCAGCAGGAGGACGAGCGCCGGAAGCAGGACGAGGAGAAGGCCCGGCAGGCCGCGCTCGTCCAGCAGCCGCAGCAGCCGGCCGCGCAGACGCAGGCTCCGCCGGCCGCACAGGCGCCGGCGCAGCAGCCCGCGCCCGCCCAGCCGCGGCCGCAGCAGGTGGCCGTTGCGCCGCCGCCCGCGCCGGCTCCCGCCCCGCCGCCCGCCCCCGCGCCGCGCGAGGAGGCCGCCGCCGCGCGGTCGACCAGCGAGGTCTACGACGAAGACGTGGTGGAGGAGCGTCCGCGGCTGACCAACGCGCCCGAGCTGCAGCGCGCGCTCCGCGACCGCTACCCCTCGCAGCTGGCGCACAACCGCGTCTCCGGACGCGTGACGGCCACCTTCGTGGTGGGCCCCGACGGGCGCGTGGACGGATCCAGCATCCGCATCCTCAACTCGCCGAACCAGGGGTTCAACGCCCCCACGCAAGGCGTGCTGCGCCGTGCCCGCTTCCGCCCCGCCACGGTGAAGGGCCAGGCCGTGCGCGTGCAGGTGACCATGCCGATCACCTGGAGCCTGGAGCAGTAAGAGCTTCGGGAGATGGAGATAAAGAGAGCCCCCGGCCGGGATTTCCGGCCGGGGGCTCTCGTTCATTCTCGCGAGGAGCTCGACGTCAGGCTTCGGCGGTCTTCTCGGCTGGCCGGAGGTGGTCCTGCGGAACGTCGTCGCGCACCCACAGCAGGTCGTCGGCGGAGAGATCGAACGCGTCCAGAAATTCCCGCAGCGCGTCGAGAACGTCGTCGCCCGCGTCGGCGTGCAACTCAGTCCCCGGCGCGGGATCTCCGTCATGACGCACCAAGCCGAGCCGCCGGCCGGAACGAAGCCGCACCGCCGCCGCGCGGTACGCGTCCAGGTTGTCGCTGCCGCTGAAGAGCGCAAGCCCGTGCCGCTCCGCAAGCTCCTCGATGGGAACATCGACCGTGGCGATCACGTTGCCGTAGCCACTCGGCCATGGCGCCGGATCGACCTGCGTAAAAGCTGGAGTGCTCATGGGATATGAATCCTGAGTGGTCTTGATGACCGTTGCTCTGAGCTTGCCCTCGTCCGCTTCAACAAGAACTCGGAACCCGGCGTGTGACAAGCGAGGTGAATAGAAAGGCCCGGCAATGAGCCGGGCCAGTCGCATTTCTGTCGGGCGAGCTTCGGCCGGACTACCCGAAAACCAGGTCCACGGCGCGGAGGAGCGGCGCCATGGACGTGTGGGTGAGCGGGACGGCGCGGCGCAGAAGCTCGAACAGCGCGGCGTCGCGCGCGGCGATCGTCTCGAGCATCCGCTCGCTTTCCCGGCGCGTGTCCATCGCCAGGCCGTGCTTCAGGTACCAGCCATCCACCACGGCGTCGAAGAGCTGCAGCTGCACGTGCTCGTCGCTGGCGGGGGTGCCGCCGCGGAGGGCGCGGACGAGTGACGCCGCATCCTCGCGGCGCACGGCCACCAGCTCGTCGCGCCGCGTCCGGCGCTCGGCGTCCAGCCGCTCCACCGTGCGCTGCATCTCCGCCAGCGAGCCCCCCGGATCGCGCGCGACGAAGGCGGAGCGGACCATGGAGACGATGCGCACGTCGCCGCCGGACTGGAGCATCCAGCGCCGCTCGCGGTCCGCATCGAAGCGCGGGCGCAGGCAGACGACGGCGACGGGAATGCCTTCCGACGCGCTGGCGAACTGCACCTCGCGCCGGAACGAGGCATCCGTCATCACCAGATCGATGTCGCTCCCGGGCCCGTGAGTGCCCGTGGCCAGCGAGCCGGTGATGCCCAGCCCCGCGTCCGGGAAGGCGGCGGCCAGGCGGCGCAGCATGGCCTCGGCAGCGGCGGTGTGCGCGTCGCGGGGGATGGGGGGGAGGCGGATCTCCACGGGCGGCGCGTCGACGGTGCTCATTCGGCGATCACGTACGGGGCGAGCGCCTGCTCGCGATTCCCCAGCGCGCGGGCCAGCGCGTCCAGCAGCGGCGCGAGCGAGCGGACGCGCGCATGGACGTCGCCGCCGGCCCAGTAGCCGTCCAGTTCGGCGGCGAACGCGCCGCGCAGCCGGGCGCTCGCCAGCAGCTGCTCCAGCATGTTCACGGAGACGTCGAGGAGGTGAACGGGATACGAATCTCCCCCCGCCTCCGTCGCGTCGTCCGCAGCCTCGCGCGTGCCGCCGACCGCGCGCGCGAGCATCCCCACGAGGCTGCGCGCGCCCGACTGCGGTGCCTCGTCCGCGAGCAGGAGACGCTTCATCTCCCCGATCGTCCCTTCCGCGCGCTCGGCCACGGCCGGGCGCAGGAAACCGGAGGCGTGCAGCTCGCCGATCTGCGCGTGCACCAGCGCCGCGATGCGCGCGGGATCGCCCTCCACGCGCTCCGCGACCGCCGCGGCGGCCTGCGCGCGGGTGTGCGGCCGGGCGCAGAGCTCCAGCACCATCGCGGGAAGCGGGTGCAGCCGCCGCATCTGCACCGCGCCGGAGGGAGGGAGATGGAACACCCAGGCGGGGCCGGGCTCAGGCGGCTCGGGGAGATCGGGATCGCCGATGAACGCGTCCCAGTCCCACCGCGTGCGTACCAGCCGCACCGCGGGCGCGGTGACGAACGCCGTGTCCGTGGCCGTCGCGTCGATGGGCTCGGACGGCGGCTCCCCGGCCATCGCCGCGCGCAGCAGGCCGGAGAGCAGGCCCAGCTCGTACGACGCGCGGTCCAGCAGCGACGCGTCGTCCAGCATCGCGGCGGCGTCCCCATCCGCATCCCGCACGGCAGCGGCGACCGCGCGCCAGGTGGGATGCGCGTCGGGGAGCCCCGAGTCCCGCAGCGGCGCGGGCGGGCGGATTGCGGCGCCCAGCCGCGCGAACGCGGCGGCGGAGCGGCGGAAGCCGGGGTGCGGAGCGGGGATACCGCCATCCGGCGCGGCCCCGACCAGCAGTGCCCGCACGTCCTCGGGCGACGTGGCGAGCGGATCGACATCCATCGGCAGGTTCAGCAGCGCCGCCAGCCCGGCCGGCGATGGATCGCGCGGTGCGGCGCCGGCGAGGCGGTTCAGCTCCGCCGCACTTCCGCCGCGCGCGATCCAGTCGCTCACGTCCTCGCCGCGCTCCAGGCCGGGGAGAAGGAGGAGCGCGGCGGAGCGGGCGCGGCCCCGCAGCGTCGTCATCACCCGCCCGGCGTGCACCATCCCCGCGCGGTCGTGGTCGGGGATGACGATTGCCTCCGCGCCCCGCAGCGCCTCGGCGTGGCGATTCGTCCACTGCATCGCCCCGAGCGGATTGCAGGTGGCGATCAGCCCCAGCATCTCCAGCGCGTGCACGTCCTTCTCCCCCTCGACCACGAAGACGCGCTCGCCCGCCGCGGCGGCCGCGAGGATGCGCGGAAGGCGGTACGGTACGAGATCCACGTCGTCCAATCCCCATCTCCCTCCGCCGTTCCGGTCGATCGCCCGCCAGAGAAAGGCCTTGTCCGGCGCCGCCTCGTGCCCGGGCCTCAGGTGGAAGCGGATGCACTCGAAGCGCGGCTCGCCGTCCGCGGCGATGTAGGCGTAGCGCGCGGTCTCCTCGCCATCGCGCAGCGGATGCCAGGCGAGCGGCGCGCGGTGGCGCACCCGCACCGGCAGGTGCGGATAGCCGGAGGCGGCCAGCAGCTCGGCCTCGGTGGGCGCGGGAAGGGCGTCGTAGAGGGGCAAGGCGATCGAGGGTGGAGAGCCGGTGGCGCGGCCGGCGGAGCGGGCTCCGCCGGCCGCGGAAGATCCGCGGGCCCTCAGCAGTAGGTGGCGTACCAGCTTCCCCGGGTTTCCCAGGGGCAGCCGAACGAGCAGTCCATCGCGCTGCAGGCGTCGCTCTCGCAGATCACCGTGCAGTCGTCGGTGTTGCCGCCGCTTCCGCAGCCGCAGCTTCCCCAGCAGGTGTTCCAGTTCACGTCGGCCGTGGGGCACTCCACCTGGTCGGTGGGGGCGTCGTGGCCGCGCACGGTGCCGCGCTGCCCGGCAGCGGCGCGGGTGGTGGAGAACGACTGCACTTCCAGCTCGTCCAGCGTCAGGCGCTTCTTCTCCATCCGACGGCTCTCCGGAGTGGGGATGGGGATGATGGTGCCGTGGGGACGCTCCCCCCGCGGCGCCACCCGGCGGGGCCAACTCCGCCGGGTGGCGCACGCTCACCCGCAGAGGGGTGACGTACCCCGTGGTGGAGCAGCTGCCTGTGCATTCCCGGTTCGACCCGCCGCATCCCTCCGGGTCCGCGGGGCCGCCGAACGGATTCAGTACCAGCAGAGGCTGACGTACCAGGTCGTGGAGCAGTTGCCCGTGCACGCCCAGTCCGAGAAGCCGCCGCAGCCGGTCGAATCTCCGCCCCCGCCGCCGCAGCCGCAGGTGTTGCCGCAGGTGTCGGCACAGGTTTCCCAGCAGGTGTTCCAGTTCGGGTCCGCGGTGGGGCATTCCACCGGGTCCGTCGGCGCGTCGTGGCCGCGGACGGTGCCGCGCTGCTGCGCGGTGTCGCCGGTGGTCGCGAACGACTGGATCTCCAGGTCGTCCAGCCTGAGGCGGGTCTTCTGCATCGCGGGGTACTCCGGGCGGGGGTGGGGTCACGTCGGCGCGGAGGCGGCTCCCCCGCGCATGAGGGCGGCCGGCGGGCGTGCACCCGCCGGCCGCGGGGCCGCTCAGCACCAGCTGATGTACCAGGTCCAGTAGCAATCCCACGAGCACCAGTCCGACCAGCAGTCCACCGTGCAGTCGCCCGACGGCCCGCCGCCCCCGCCGCAGCAGTTGGTGTCCGCGCAGCTCTCCCAGCAGGTGTTCCAGTTCACGTCGGCGGTGGGGCACTCCACCTGGTCGGTGGGGGCGTCGTGGCCGCGCACCGTGCCGCGCTGCCGGCCGACTTCGCTGGTCGTGGCGAACGACTGGACTTCCAGCTCGTCCAGGCTGAGGCGCGTCTTCTCCATCGCTGGCTCTCCCGGCTTGGGGGGATGGACATCACCCGCGGAGGCGGCTTCCCCCGCGGGAACGGCACGACGGCTCGCCGCCGGCGACGCGATCGATCGCACAAACAGGCGCCGTACGGTAGGGGGATCGGCAGATTAATCGCGGCATCGGAGATCGGTCAAGGATCGCAGTGTATCGTTCGCGCTCTTAAACGAGCGAAGCCCCCGCCGGGAGATTCCGGTCGGGGGCCTGTCTCGCACCCTCGTCCGTGGAGTCCACGGTCTGGGAGCTGGTGCGCTATGCCGCCGCGTCGATGAACAGCCTTGGCACGTCCGCCCTCAGCCGAGGGTGACGCGCGCGAAGTGGTAGGCTCCTCCCCTGTAGCCCGCGCTGAAGCTGAAGGTATCCAGCTTGTCCGGGAGCCAGTCGAGCAGCTCGTTCAGGTCGTTCCATCGGTACACGCCGCCGTTGGGCTCGAACCAGAAGCACGGGCCATCCTCGTCGAGCACCAGCCCCATGGCGTGCCCCGAATACCCCGGGCGTGTCATCCAGAAGGCGTAATGACCGGGAGCCAGCGACATCTCCATGACGGGATAGAAGAACGAGTGGAGCGCGTTGTCTTCCTTGTGGCGCTCGTGCATCACCAGGCCGTACGAGGCGAACAGGTCTCGGATCGCGCCGAACAGCGGCAGCCCCGCGGCCCGCGCGCGGCGGTCGGCCCGCGCGTTCCGCAGGTACGCACCCTCGCGCAGCGTGGCCACATGCAGGCCGTCGCGGAGGTGCTGGGCGGTGACCTGCCCGCCGGTTTCCAACGACTTGCGCAGCCACATCAGCACCATCGAGATGCAGATCCCGCCCACGCCGCCGGCCAGGTCGGTGGTTCCGGGACGATAGGTCACCCGCGTGGACGCGCGGTCGGTGAAGGCGACGACCTGGACTGGAGGCGCCATGTGAAGGATCTCCGAGGAAGGGGCGGAAATGTCGGGGGGGAAAGAGCGGGCGGGTCCGTAACGTAATCGTCCCCGGCACGTCGGAAAAGTCGCGCGCCGCCGCATCCGGCGTTGTCCCGCGGGAATCGGAGCGGGACCGGCATTCTTCGCGATCCTGGATGAACGAAAGCCCCAGCCGGGAGGTCCCCGGCCGGGGCGTCGCCATCCGATCCGTCGCGTGGAGCCTACTTCATCAGGTTCTTGGCGATGGTGTTCAGCTGCATGTTGCTGGTGCCCTCGTAGATCGTGCCGATCTTGCTGTCGCGGTAGAACTTCTCCACCGGGTACTCGCGGGTGAAGCCGTAGCCGCCGTACAGGTCGATGCACGTCGACGCGATGCGCTGGGCCACCTGGCTGCTGAAGAGCTTGGCCATGGCCGCCTCCTGCAGGAACGGCTGCCCCGCGTCCTTCAGCCGCGCGGCGTTGTACACCATCAGCCGCGCCGCCTCGAGCTCCACGGCCATCTGGGCGATCTGGAACTGCACGCCCTGGAAGTCGCCGATCTTCTTCCCGAACTGCTCGCGCTCCTGCACGTACCTGATGGTCGCCTCCAGCGCGCCCGTGCCGATCCCGATCATCTGCGCGCCGATGCCGATGCGGCCCTCGTTCAGCGTCTCGATCGCGGTCTTGTACCCCTTCCCCACCTCGCCCAGCACGTTCCCGGCGGGGACGAAGACGTCCTCCAGGATCAGCTCGGTGGTGGACGAGGCGCGGATGCCGAGCTTGTCCTCCTTCTTCCCTACCGAGAAGCCGTCGAAGCCCTTCTCCACGATGAACGCGGTGATGCCGCGGTACCCGGCCGACGGATCCACGTTGGCGAAGACGATGAACACCTCGGCCTCGGCGCCGTTGGTGATCCACAGCTTGCGCCCGGTGAGCCGGAAGCCGCCGTCCACCTTCGTCGCGCGCGTGGCCAGCGCGAAGGCGTCGGAGCCGGAGCCGGCCTCGGAAAGCGCGTAGGCGCCCACCTTCTCCGCGCAGAGCTGGGGGAGATACTTCGTCTTCAGCTCGTCCGAGCCCCAGCGCAGGAAAGCGTTGTTCACCAGCGTGTTCTGCACGTCCACCAGCACGCCCACGCTGGCGTCCACGCGGGAAAGCTCCTCCACCACCAGCGCGGCGGTGAAGAACGAGCTGCCGGTGCCGCCGAACTCCTCGGGCACTTCGATCCCCATCAGCCCCAGCTCGAAGAACTGCGGGATGAGCGCGGGGTCCATCTTCTGCGCCTCGTCCATGGCGTGCACGCGGGGGCGCACCTCGTCTTCCGCGAACTGGCGAACCAGGTCGCGGAACATCTGCTCGTCTTCGCTCAGCACGGTCAGCGGGGCGCCGCCGGCGGCAAGGTCAACGGTAGCCATCATTCAGCTCTGGATGCGGAATCGTTTCTCCCCGTCCGCCCCGGCGCGCGCCGAAGCGATGGAACGCGCACAAGTTAGCACCTCGCGCGCGAAAGGACGAGAGGACGGGGGGATGATGGAGACCGGATCGCGGGGAGCCGCCGCGACGCGTTTTAGCGGCCGCATGCGCGCATGGACGTAAACGGCGCGCTTTGGTAGATTTGGACAGACAGGAGGTGATTCGATGAGCAGAATGGTCGAACTCCCGGACGACATCTACCAGCAGGTCGAAGAAGCCGCGGCCGCCGCCGGCACCACGCCCGCGGGATGGATCGCCGCGCAGCTTCCCCAGCAGGAAAGCGATACGCCGGCCGAGTCGCAGGTGCCCATCAGCCAGCGTCTGGCGGGGCGCGTCGGCCGGATCGCGAGCGGCGGGATCGAAGCGCTGTCGCGACCTTCGGGCAACGCGTTCACCGACTATCTCGTCGCCAAGAAGCGCGAGGGACGCCTGTGACCCTGTGCGATACCGGGCCGCTCGTCGCCCTGATCGACCGCAACGACAGCTGGCACATGCGGTCGGTCGCGGTTCTCGATCGGATCGGTTCCACGACCTTCGTGACGACGTGGCCCTGTTTCACCGAGGCCATGTATTTCCTCTTCCATGCCGGTGGGCTGGCCGCGCAGGAGGAGTTGTGGAATCTCTATGCGGACGGCATCGTCCGGCTGCATCCCCCGGACCCCGGCGAGCTGGACCGGGTCCGCGCGTTGATGCGGCAGTACGCGGACTCTCCGATGGATTTCGCGGATGCCTCCCTCGTGGCCGCCGCGGAGACGCTGGACATCCGGCGCGTCTTCACGCTGGACCGGCATTTCCATGCGTATCGCACCCCGCGCGGGCATTTCGATGTAGTCCCGTGAAAGGATAGCTGAACAGGACGAAGCCCCGGCCGATGCTCTCGTCCGGGGCTTCGTCGTGTTCGGTCGGTCGGGCGCGCTATGCGGCCGGGCGGCGCTCCAGGCGCTCCAGCACCTCGCCCAGGCGGTCGAGCGCATCGCGGATCTCGCCCACCACGCCGTCGCGGGGCGGGCGTTCGTCCGCGGAGAACAGGGTGCGACGCGGGTCGTCCAGCACCTCGCGGCGCAGCGACATTCCGCTGCGCGCCAGCTTCTCCGCGATCTCCACCTCGTTCGCGCGCAGGTAGGCCAGCGTGCGGGCGTACGCGTGCTCGCACACGTCGCGGCGGTTGGTCACGCTGAAGATGTTGGAGAAGAACATCCGGTGGTCGCCCAGCTCCGGCTCCACCAGGATCACATCCGCGCCGGGATAGGTGTGGGCGTAGCTGCGGAACCCCGTCCCCATCCGCGAGTGGATCGCGGTGCGGAAGGTCTGCGAGAGCACCGCCGGCAGCCCGTAGTCCGACAGGCTCTTCGTCTTCTTCCCGTTGCCGTTCCCGTTCGAGCCGTCCGACCCGTCCGCGTGCACGTCCACCGGGACGATGGGGTTCACGCAGAAGAGCAGGTCCGCGCCCTCTTCCAGCGCCACGCTGGCGTTCAGCGTCCGCCGCGCCACCCCGTCGATGTACGGCTCGCCCTCGATCTCAACCGGGCAGTAGAAGCCGGGGAGCGCCAGACTTGCCTGCACCGCGCGGGAGATGGGGATGTGGTCGTACCCCGGCCCGCCGAAGGTCACCAGCTCCGAGGTGTCCAGCTTCACCGCGACCACGCGGAGCGCGCCCTTCAGCCGACGGAAGTCGTTGCTGCGCCCGCCGCTGGAGAACACGCGCGACAGGTAGCGCTCCATCGGCGCGCTGTCGAAGATCCCCACCGGCGTGAGCGCGCCCAGCTCCAGCAGCGACCCGATGATGGACATGTCCAGCGGCCGCTCGATGCGCCGCTTCACCCATCGCCCCACCAGGCCGGGGACTTTCGCCACGCGGCGGGCGTACTCGCGCACCGCGGGGGTGAAGAGGATGTTGGGATCCAGGTTGAGGTCGGGCCCGGCGAGCGAGAGGATGGCGCGGGAAAGCGTGCGCGGGGGGATACCGTTGGCCAGCAGCGAGGTGATGACCGCGCCCGAGCTCACGCCCACGTACACGTCCGCGCGGGTGAAGTCCAGTCCGCGGATGGCGTCCTGCAGGGCGCAGAGCACGCCCACCTCGTAGAAGCCGCCCTCCAGCACCCCGCCCGCCAGGGCCACGCCGATCCGCGGCCGATCGCCGGCCTCGCCGGCGCCTTCGTGGTTGTTGCTCATGCGTGTAGCGTACACCGCGGGCGTGAAAAAGGGTGCGAGGGCGCGGAGAAAGTCTCCGCGCGCCCGCACCCGTCGGGGCTGTTGCAGAAGCCGTGCACCGGCTTACGCGTCGTACACCACGGTGTTCTGCACGCTGCCGTCCTCGCGGTGGATCACCACCTCG
Organism: Longimicrobium sp.; assembly: GCF_035474595.1. NCBI lineage: Bacteria > Pseudomonadati > Gemmatimonadota > Longimicrobiia > Longimicrobiales > Longimicrobiaceae > Longimicrobium > Longimicrobium sp. Next base: position 103,371 of record NZ_DATIND010000083.1, on the reverse strand, counting down.
CAGGGGCGGCTCTCCACGGCCAGCAGGCGCGCGGCCTCCAGCGCATCGGCCTCGGAAGCGTGCACGCTGAGCGGCGCGGTGGTCCCGCTCTTCTCCACCGCCCACTCGCCCGCGCGGAAGACCACCGAGAACACGGTGCCGTGGCGGCGCTCCAGCTTTGCGATCAGCAGGTTCACGCGCTCGGTGAGCGACTCGACCTGCGTGGAAAGCGTCTGCACCTCGGCGCGGGTGGGCACGCCCAGCTTGCGCAGCGCGTCCACGACGGGGTCGACGATCGTGCTCTCCACCTTCTCCACCACCGCCTCCTGGCGGGTGCCGACGTCGTCCTTCAGCTCCGACCAGCGCGCCTTGCCGCGCGTCTCCACGGTCTCGCCGCGCTTCACCAGCTCCTCGCCCTGCTTCACCAGCGAGCCGTAGAAGGCGCTGCCGCGGTCCTCGGCCGCCGCCAGCGCGCCCAGCCCGGCCAGCCACACGTCGCGGCCGCGCGTGGTCACGCCCTCGGCGATCTCCCTGGGCAGCTTCACCACGCGGTCGGCCACGTTCTTCGGCAGGTCGCCCAGGCGCAGGATCCCCGCGCCGCCCTTCGTGCCGTTCGTGCTCATCGGTGTCGTCTCCGTCCCCGGTGTGGTCCCACGTCAGCCATCGGAAAACCCTCAGCCCCGCGGCGTTTCGTCGTCGCGCCGGGCGTCTTCCTGCTCTTCCAGCACGCGGTTCAGCGTGGCCTCGAGCTGGGCCAGCTGCTGCCGGAGCTGCTTCAGCTCCTGCGTCTGCGGGCCCTGCAGCACCCGCGTCACGCGCCCCAGCGAGGCGCTCACCAGCTCGTCCACGCCGTGGCGCACCTGGCCCACGCCGGACTCGATCGCCTTCCCGCTCTTCCGGAGCAGGTCGTGCAGCAGCTCGGCGCCCAGCAGCCCGCGCCCGCGCTTGCCCTCTTCCAGCACCACCTGCGTGAGGGTCTGGGCGGTGATGTCCTCGCCCGTCACGTTGTCCACCACCTCCACCGTCTCGCCGCCGCGGATGATGCCGGCGACCTGCTCCAGCGACACGTACTCGCTGGCCTGCACGTCGTAGAGCTTCCGGTTGCCGTACCGCTTGATCACTCGCGCCATTGTCTCCCCTCGGGTTCGCGCCGCGCTGGATGGATGATAACGCGGTGCGTCATGGCCGTCAAGCATCGTAACGCGGTGCGCAATTCATCGGGAAGTGCCAAGTGCCAAGTGCCAAGTGCCAAGTGCGGGAGTGCGGGAGTGCGGGAGTGCGACTCCATCACGCTGAACCGGGTGGCGCGCTTCGGATGCCTCGCGCCCTCCCCCCGCGCCGGAGGGCGCGACCCCCTCCCGTTCCGGGAGGAGGTGGCTCTCCAGCATCCCCACGTGCCGAAACTCCATCTCAGCCATGCTTCCGTGACGCGACGACCTCGCTCCGGCGCTGAGTTCTCCCCACCCCCGCGGAGCGGGCGGAGGGGCCAGGGAGGGGGGCCAGCCAGGCGGGCAAGGTGCCATCCCGCCGCGCCGAAATCTCTTCTCTCGATGAGGTCTCCCCCTCCCCCAGTCGGTTTTGGGGGAGGGGGCGGGGGGAGAGGGCCGCGGCGCCAGACGACACCGGAGCCTTGCTCCAGACGCAAACGCGGAGGCAGCAGAGAACCCCCGTCCTCTGCTGCCTCTGCTTCTGTCCAGAGCCCGATGTGCTGCCGGGCGCGTTCACGCACCCATGTGGGCGTGCTCGCGCTCCGCGGCCGAGTACACGCCTTCCTCGGTTTCCGCGATCAGGTGGTCGACCACGGCCTGCAGGCTTCCCGTCTCCTGGTAGACGCGGAGCTGGCGGTCGGCGCTCGATCCCTCGTCCATGATGCGGAAGGCGTACTCGATGGCACCGCGGCTTCCCAGCTCGTCCACCACGTCGTCCAGGAACCACTCCAGCATCTCGCGGATCAGGTCGCGCGCCGGGCACTCGGCCTTCTTGCCGAAGTCGATCAGCTTGCCGTCGAAGCCGTAGCGCACGGCGCGCCACTTGTTCTCCTCGATCAGGTCGTGCGCGTACACGCGGAAGGTCATGTTGTCGCGCCGCAGCTTCCACAGCTTCAGCACGATGGCCTGGAGCAGCGCGGCCACGCAGACGGCCTCGTCCACGCGCGTGCACACGTCCAGGAAGCGGAACTCCAGCGTGGGGAACTTGTGGTGCGGCCGCACGTCCCAGTAGATCTTGCTGCCGTCGGGGATGCACCCGGTCTCCACCAGCGTGTTGCTGAGCGACTCGAACTCGCGCCAGTCGCGCAGCACGCGCGGCACGCCGGTGCGCGGGAAGTTGCGGAAGATGACGCTGCGGTAGCTCTTCAGGCCGGTGTTGCGCCCCATCCAGAACGGGCTGGAGCTGCACAGGCAGAGGATGTGGGGAAGGAAGTAGCGCGCCACGTTCAGGGCGTCGATCATGAACTCGCGGTCCTCGATCCCCACGTGCACGTGCGTGCCGAAGATCAGCAGCTGCTGTGCAAGGTCCTGCATGTCCTGCTTCACGCCCAGGTAGCGCTCCAGCGGCGTGATCTCCTGCGTCATCCAGCTGCTGAACGGGTGCGTGCCCGCCGCCACCACCTTCAGCCCCTTCCGCGCGGCCAGGTCCATCACCATCCGCCGCAGCCGGTTCAGCTCGCCGCGCAGCTCCGTGGGCGTCTGGCAGACGGGGCTCCCCACCTCCACGATGCTCTGGTGCAGCTCGGGCTTGATCTCGCCCAGGATCAGGTGGTCGTGGTCCAGAATCTCGGTGATGTACGAGCGCAGCTCGCGCGTCTCCGGGTCGATGATCTGGTACTCTTCCTCGATCCCAAGCGTCAGCGACGGAGCCTGCATGGCGGGTCCTCTCCCGGATGGCGATGGAGATGAACGAAAATCGTATCTGGGGATGATGCGCAGCCGTCCCACCCCGCGCCAGCCGCAAATTGTTTACCGCGGGGGTGATGGGGATCGAGCCGGGGTGGGGAAGGCGAATGAATTCGCGGCAACAACCGCCCGAAGTCCGCCTTCGCGGACTCGCGCCGCGCCATCGTGGCGGCTCCGAGCCGGTGGTGCCTCCTCGATGAGTTCTCCCCTCCCCCGCGGAGCGGGCGGAGGGGCCGGGGAGGGGGCCAACCTGGCGGGCAGGATGCCGATCGCACCACGCCGAAGGTTCTCGCGGAATCGACGTTCGCGCGGCGCGGCGAAGATGCCTGCCGCGTCGCCGCGCCTACCGCGCCTCCACCAGCATCGTGGCGACGGACGAGCCGCCGCCGGCGGTCACGTTCAGCAGCGGGTCGGTGGCGATGCGGGTGAGCGCGCCGTCGATCGTGGCGGTGCGGGTGACGAACGGCGCCACGTCCACCATCCGGTCGTAGATCTCCACCTTCCCGTCCACCCAGCTGGGGAACGGCTCGACGGGGAGATGGATGCGCTCCTGCAGCACGTACGGCGTTTCCGTGGCCGTCTTCAGCGCCGCCCGCCACTCGTCGTCGGACACCAGCCAGCCCAGGACGATGCCGCGCCCGCCGTAGTCGTCGTTCGGCTTCAGCACCAGCCGCTCGCGGTTCCCCTCCGCCCACTCCAGCAGGTCGATCTCGTCGCCATGGAAGCGCGTGCGCCGCGCCTCCACGATGCGCGTCCACGGCACGTGCGCCTCGATCGCGCGCATCTCGTCGGGCGAGAACAGGTGCGCGTTGCGCTCGTCGCCGAGCACGGCGAGCGAGGCCTTCTTGTACAGCACCTTGCAGCGGAAGGGGTTCACCATGCACACGGCGCCGTCGCGGACCGCGCGGACCACGGGGTTGTCCATCCCCATCCGCAGCACCAGCTCGTCGATCAGCACGCGCTTGTAGATGAGGGTGATGTGGAAGTCGCCCGCCATCAGCTTTCCCTCGCGGTACTCCAGGGTGCGCGGGTCGGCGATCTCGCAGGCGATGCCGTGCTGGCGGAAGTAGTCGCGGAAGAAGACGAACTCGCTGTAGGTGGGCACCTCGGCCCAGTCCAGGATGCCGATGCGCGGCAGTTCGCGCCGGCCGCTCCACTCGGCGTATGCGCCCAGCAGCGCGTGCAGCACCCCATGCCGCGCGGGAAGCGGGTAGACGGCATGCGTGCGCAGGAACTTGCCGGTGACGGGGAGCGCCAGGAACACCTCGCTGAGGTTGTCCATGTACGCGGGCCCGGCCGGCGTCTCGGCGTTGTACTCGGTGAAGCGCAGCGACCCGTCGTCGGGGTCGAAGAAGGCGTCCAGGCGGCTGGTGGGGCATGGCGAGCGGAAGCCCGGGTCCTGCGCGACCAGCTCGCGCTCCCAGTCCAGGAGATGGAACCGGGCGAGCAGCGCCGGATCGCGCATGGCCGCCTCGTGGGCGCGGCGGAAGGCGCCCATCAGCGTCTCCACGCCGCGCCGGATCCCCGCCCACTGACCCGGCGTGAAGAAGCGCGGGCGCAGCACGGTGCAGAGCGCGCGCTCGCCGAAGTACATCCCCAGCGAGCGGTGCTCCTGCTCCATCCGCTCGGCGCTGTCCGCGGCGAGCCCCTCGTCGCCCAGCAGCCCGTGCCAGGCGTCGATCGCCCGGCGCAGGGCCTCCGCGCTCACGCCTGCTCCTGCGCCGAGCGCGACGCCGCGTCCGGCGAAGTGTCCTCCCCCGCCCGCCCGCCTTCGCCCGCCGCCGATCGACCGTTCCCGCCTTCCTTCGACCCGGCCGGCCCCCCGCCGTCCGCCGTCACTCCGCCGCGCTCGTCGCCCCCGTGCGGCGGCTGCGATGCGTCGGCCGCGGGCTCCAGGTCCGCCGCCGGCGAGGCGTCGACCACGCTGTTCGGGGCGCCCTGGATCGGCGAGCTGCCGCCCTGCGCGTCGTGTGAGGACCCGCCGGGGGCGTTCGAGCCGCCACCCTCGCCACCGCCCGAAGGGGCGCCGGAAGGATCGCCCGACCCACTGGAGGGTGAGCCGGAGCCGGGGTCCGTGCCGCCGCCCTCGCCGCGGCCGCCGCCGCCCATGAAGCCGGGGCCGAACGCGGTGCCGCCGCCGGGGCCGGTGTCCTGCGCGGTGCTCGCCCCGCCGCCGCCCTCGCGCGAGTGGGTGAAGAGCGCGTCCCAGCGCAGGTCGCGCACCTGGCGGCGCGGGTTCTTCGCCAGGTCGATGGCCATGTCGGCCATGGCGCTGATCGCCCACTCGAAGTAGTGCGGCGTCAGCGAGTAGATGTCCATATCCGGCGCGGGGTTCATGAAGTCGATGGCGTAGGGGATGCCGTCGCGCACCGCCCACTCCATCGAGTTCATGTCGTATCCCAGCGCCCGCACCAGCTTCAGCGAGTCGGCGATCACGCGCTGGCCCAGCTCGGGCGTCAGGTGCTCGTGCTCGACGTGGTACTTCCGCTCCTTGGGGTCGTACTTGATCGGCATCACCTTGTCCTGGCCGATGCAGATGCAGCGGATGAACTGGTCCCACTCGATGAACTCCTGCACGATCATCGTCAGCAGGCCGCTGGTGTCGTAGTGGTGGATCAGCTCCTCCAGGCTGCGGCAGACGTACACGTCCTTCCATCCCCCGCCGTGCGCGTCCTTGAGGATGCAGGGAAGGCCGACGTACTCGACGATCCCCTGCCAGTCCAGCGGATACTGCAGGTTGCGCAGCGACTCCTCGTGCACGATGCCGGGGATGTACTCCTTGTTCGGCAGCACCACCGTCTTGGGGTGGGCGATGCCGAGCGAGGTGGCCAGCGCGGCGCCGAAGAACTTGTCGTCGGCCGTCCACATGAAGGGGTTGTTCACCACCGCGCACCCGGCGAGCGCCGCCTGCTTCAGGTAGGTGCGGTAGAACGGCACCTCGTGCGAGATGCGGTCGATGATGACGGCGTACTCGCAAGGGTCGTCCATGCGCGGCGCGCCCAGCTTCACGTATTCGGCGGTCACGCCCTGGTCGCGGCGGTTCACCTCCTCGATGAACGCGGGGGGGAACGACCACTCGCGCCCCACGATCAAGCCCACCTTCAGCGTCATCTTCATCCCCCCGTGCTCGAATCGTTTTTACTTCGAGAGAAACCGGTTGAACTGCCTTCCCACGCGTGCGCAGGCGCGTCTCCGAAAAGACCCGCGCCGCCCTCTCCCCGCGCCTCAGGGCGCTCGCCCTCTCCCGTACCGGGCGAGGGGGGCTGCCGCACCATCCGCGAGCCCTGCAACCTCTCTTCGCACGCTGATGCTTCGGGCGTGCCGGATGCCCGCCGAGCTACTTCTCCCGGTACGGGAGAGGTGGACGGCCTCGGCCGGCCGGAGAGGGCAGCAGCGCCGCGGCTTGCGCGTAACTCCGTCTCCGCACCGCCTTCCCTGTCCCCTGTCCCCTCAGTCGTGCCCGCCGATGTATGCGCGGACCATGTCCTTCCACCACGGCCAGTCGTGCGCCCAGCCGTCCCACAGGCGGAGCGCGTTGCCGATCCCCTTCTCCCACAGGATGCGGGAGAGGTAGCGGTTGTTCTCCACGAACGAGTCGTCGTGGCCGGTGGCGAGGATGACGTCCATCCGGCGCAGGGCCTCCAGCCGCCCGTGGTCGTCGATGGTGCTGATGTAGTGCGACGGGTTCTGCGCGGCGATGGTGTCGTCGTAGTAGCCGTCGGTCTGCTCGCGGATGTCGTACAGGCCGCTCATCCCCAGCACGCGGTTGAACACCCACGGGTTGCGCAGGCCGATGTTCACGGCGTGGTAGGCGCCGAAGCTGGCGCCGGCGGCGATCAGGTAGGAGTTGCCGTTGCGCGACGACGAGAAGGGGAGCACCTCGCGCAGGATGTAGTCCTCGTACTGCCCCTGGCGCACCGCGCGGTCGTGCGGGTGCTTCCACCTGGCGTACCAGCTCTCGGCGTCCACGCTGTCCACGCAGAATACCTGCAGGTGCCCGCCGCGGATCTGGTCGCCCAGCGCGTCCATCATCCCGCGGTCTTCCCACTCGAAGTAGCGCCCCATCGAGGTGGGATACACCAGCAGCCGGGCGCCGCCCCAGCCGAACACCAGCATCTCCATGTCGCGGCCGAGCGACGGGCTGTACCAGCGGTGGTACTCTCGGTTCACCGTCTTACCATCTCCGGAAGGGTCGCGCGCGCGGGCAGCCACCGGCGGATTGGTGCGCGCCGGATGCAATCCACAGGCCCGCCAACCTATGCATCGGGCTGGAAAGCGAAAGAGGCGCCCACGGATGGGGCGCCTCCACGATTCGGACGATGCCGCGCGTCCGCGGCGCCGCGGGTCCTCTCCCTGGCCGGCCGGCGCGACTCCCGCCGCGTCGCCGGCCAGCCTGTCCCTCTCCCCAAACCGCCTGGGAGAGGGACGGGGCTTCGGCGTGGCCTGCCACCTTCAACTCATTCGGCGGATTTCACCGGGCCGGTGACCGGCAGGATGCCGGGGGCGCAGTCCCGCAGGGACTTTGTGCTGTTGTTGCCCGCCAATTCCATTGGCGGGGGAGGGGAAGGCTCGGGCCGGGCTATTCCGTCCGCACCACCGTGGCCTCGATCAGGCCGAACGGCTCCGGCGTGGGGACGAACACCTCGTTCCGGTTCTCCAGCCCGAACCGGCCGATGTCGAACAGCAGGTGGTGGCGGTTGGGGAGGGAGAGACGGATCTCGGGGATCTCCGGCGCCGCGTCCAGCGCGGCGGCGCCCATCGCGTACAGCGTCTGCTGCACGGACTTCGACTCGTGCTCGGCGAAGGTCTCCAGCATCGCCGTGCGGACGGCGGCGAAGGCGGCGTCGAAATCGGCCGGCGCGCTCGCGTACTTCCAGCGCGCGGAGACGATCGTCGCGAAGATGCGGTCCCTGGTCTCCGGGAGCGTGGTGTAGCGGTCCTTGATGTATCCCTCGAAGGCCGACTGCGTGGTCTTCAGCACCTCCAGGTCCTCGATCCCCGCCTCGAACCGCACGGAATCGCGGTCGGCGAAGACGTAGGCCATCCGCCGCTCGCCGCTGCCGCGCACGAAGCTGTGCCGATGCGGCCGCCCGCCCACGGCGATGCGCTCCCACCCGTGCGTGGCGATGCGGATGCGCACGCGGTCGCACTCCTCCGTCGCGCCCAGGAAGTGCTCCGCCAGCGCGCGGCCGAAGCCCTCCACCGGCGTCACCGGGTGCTGCTTCGCCAGCGCGTAGACGGTGTTGCGCATGGTGTCGGTCGGCAGCACGGCGGCGTTGTCGCCCTGCAGGTGCACGTCGCGGTACTTCCCCTCGAACGCCACGTCGACGGTGAGGTCCGCCACGTCGTGGCGTTCGCCGTCGCGGGTGACGCGGAACAGGCGGACGCGGGACTTGCCGTAGTTGCTGGGGCCCAGCGCGGCGGGCATCGGTCAGCTCCCGCGGTAGGTGGAGTAGCCGTACGGACTGAGCAGCAGCGGCACGTGGTAGTGCGCCTCGCCCTCGCGCGCCGAGAAGACGATGGAGACTTCGGGGTAGAAGCCTTCCACCGCCGTGGCGGTGAAGTACGCGCCCGTGTCGAAGCTCAGGCGGTACGTCCCCGGCTCCAGCGCCTGGTCCACGGGGAGGAGGTCGAGGATGCGCCCGTCGCTGTTGGTGACGCCGCTCGCGACGGTCTGCATCTGCCCCTCGGCGTCCGCGCGCTCCAGCAGCACGGCGATCCCCATCGCCGGCAGCCCGCGCATGGTGTCCAGCACGTGCGTCGTGATCGCGCTCATGTGGTTGTTCGGTAGATGGTATCAGGCGCTCGCCTGCCCCGGGAAGGCGAATGAATTCGCGGCAACAACGGCCCGAAGTCCGCCTTCGCGGACTCGCTCCCCGGCCCGGGTGCGCTGAGGCAGGATCTCCGCGGGGATGGTGGATGGCTACCTCTCCCGGTACGGGAGAGGTGGACGGTCTCGGCCGGCCGTAGAGGGCGCGATGCCGGCTCGCACACCGCAGCCAATCTCCACACCTGCCGCGCACCGTCACCGCTCCAGCTCACCCCGCCAGCAGCTTCTCCAGCCGCAGCCGCGTGATCTTCGCCTGCTCGCCGGCGGCGACGCGCAGTTCCGCGTCCGCATCGTTGCCGAGGCGGGAGCGGAGGATGGCGAGCATCTCCCCGGCCGTCTTCCCCGTGGCGCAGACGATGTAGATGCGGCCGAAGCGCTGCTCGTACGCGCGGTTTCCCTCCGCCAGCGCGGTGGCGACGTCGTCTCCCGCGGCGGCGGCGGCGGACTGCTCCTGCGCGGACCACGCGGCGGCCTGCGCGCCCTGCGCCGGCGCCGCCTTGCGCTCGCCGATGCGGGGGTGCGCGGCGAAGGCATCGTCCCAGTCCGCCGCCTCCAGCGCCCACCACGCCTCGTCCGCCGCGCCGAGCACCGCGCCCAAGTCCGCGAACGGGCGCCGCATCGCCATCTCCCGCGCCCACCGCGGCGAGCCGCAGCAGCCGAGGAGCGCGGCGGCGGCCTCGTCCTCCGGCAGCGCGTTCAGCTCGGCGAGCGTCACGACGACGGCCGCTCCAGCGTGCCGAACACCCGCAGCCGCGCGACCCCGCCGTCGGGGAAGATGCTGAGGCGCACGTGCGTCACGGGCCCCGCGTCCGCCACCTCCGCCTCCCAGCGGTGCCGCGCGTGCGGCTGCAGCTTCGTTTCGGGGAGGATCGGGCGCCATCCCGTGGCCTCGGCGAGGTTGCCCGCCTCGCGGACGCCGGATGCGTGGATCCCCTCGAGCATGCAGCGGTCGGGGACGTTGCCCTTGAAGTGGTCGGTGTCGATCTCCACGCGGTGGATGGTGCCCGGCGCGGCCAGGCGCACGATGCTCCAGTCGTGGCCCGGGCCGCGGCGGCGCTGCGTCTCCCATCCGTCGCCCATGAACAGCGAGCGGCCGGGGAGGATCAGGTTCTGCGGATGTCCGTAGAAGCGGTCGCTGACCTCCTCCACCCATCCCCCGTTCTCCATCGCCGCCAGGTCGATCTCGCCGCCGCGCAGGACGAACGCGGTGAGCTGCGGCTGCGCCACGCCGTGCGCGCGGAAGCGGGCCACCCCGCCGTCGGGGAAGATGTTCAGCCGCAGGTGCGTCACGCGGGGGGAGCGGACGAGCTCGAAGAGGTTGGGCGCGTTCCCCTCGAGCTCCGACTTCGGCAGCAGCTCCACCCACTCCGCCGCCTCCAGCTCCTCAGGCGAGGGGATGCCGGGGAGGGCGCACCCGTCGACCGAGCAGTGCTCGGGGTAGTTGCCGCGGAACCAGCGCGTGTCCACCACCACGCCGCGCACCACGCCGGGAACGCCCAGGCGGACGATGGCCCAGTCGTGGCCGTCGTCGTCGCGGCGGCGGCGCGTTTCCCAGCCGTCCATCCACTTGCCGCGCTCGGTGTACGCGTCCTCGCGCCACTCGGGCTCGGCCTGCTTCAGCATGGCCTCCTTGGGCGCGAAGAACTCGTCGTTGGCGGCCACCACCGCGGCGCCCAGCCGCTCGGACGCCAGGTCCACCATCTCGGTAAAGTCGGTCATCTACGGCAAACAGCGGGAGACAGGGATACGGATGAGGCGTCCATCGCCTTCACGAAATTGCTGATCGGCACCCGGGCGCGGTGGCTGCCGCTACACCTCGGCGGTGTCGAACAGGTACATCTGCACGTCGCCGTCTTCGGGCGCCAGCACGCGCCGGTCCGTGGCGCAGGCCTGCCCCTCGGGCGTCGCGAAGGCGCGGCGGATGGCCTCCAGGTCGTCGAAGTAGAGGGTCCCGACCAGGTACGGCTCGGGGTCGCCGGCGGGCGTGAGGATCGGCCGCCGGCTCACCTCGTACTTCCGCAGCCCGGGGAGCCGCTTCGCGAGCGGCACGTGCACGTCGAAGTAGTGCGCATCGAACGCCTGGGGGTCCTTCGGCGTCCGGTAGATCACGACCATCTTTGCCATTGCTCTCTCTCACCCAAGGATGATCGCCGCCCGGCTGCTCTTCGCATCTCCCTGGCCCCGAAGGCGAATGAATTCGCGGCAACAACGGCCCGAAGTCCGCCTTCGCGGACTGCTCTCCGGCATCGCGGCGACGAGCGGCTGCCCGTGCATCTCACACCCGATGGCGAAGGAGAAGGCGGCCGGACGGCGGGCCGGCGAGCTCGCCGCGGTCGTGGATGCGCACGCCGCGCAGCCACGTCTGCTCCACCACGCCGGGGAGCACGGAGCCCACGTACGGCGAGAGCTTGTGGCGATGGAAGAGCCGGCCGGGCTCCACCAGGAACTCGGCGTCGGGGTCCAGCACCACCAGGTCGGCGTCGTGGCCGGGGGCGATGGCGCCCTTGCGCGCGTGCAGCCCCGCCAGCCGCGCCGGCCCCGCCGACATCCAGTGCGCGATGTGTCCGGGAGTGTAGCCGCGTTCCCGCGCGCCGCGCCAGACGGCGGCCAGCCCCAGCTGCAGCGACGCGATGCCGCCCCAGGCGCGCACGAAGTCGCCCTGCTCGCGCAGCTTCATCTCCGGCGGGCAGGGCGAGTGGTCGGTGGCGACCAGGTCGATCCACCCCGCGCCGAGCGCCGTCCACAGGTCCTCGCGGTTCCCCGCGCCGCGGATGGGCGGCGCGCACTTCATCTCCGTGGCGCCGTCGGGCACGTCCTCGGCGGCGAAGTGGAGGTAGTGCGGGCAGGTCTCGCAGCTGACGGCCAGCCCCTCCTCGCGCGCGGCGTGGATGGGCTGCAGCGCCTCGGCCGCGGAGACGTGCACGATGTGGATGCGCGCGCCGGTCTCGCGCGCCAGCCGCACCATCATCTCCACCGCCTCGATCTCCGCCTCGGGCGGCCGCGACGCGAGGTAGGTGGCATAGCGCGACGGATCCGCATCCCCCACCCCCGCCGCGGCTTCGTCCAGCACGTGCGGCGACTCCGCGTGCACCAGCAGCGGCGCGCCGAGCTCGCGCAGGATGGGGAGCGCGGCGCGGAGGTCGGCCTCGCCCACGTGCGTGAACTCGTCCACGCCGCTGGGGGAGAGGAAGCACTTGAAGCCGAGCACGCCCGCGTTCCACATCCCCCGCAGCTCGCCCGCGTTGCCGGGAACCACGCCGCCCCAGAAGCCGGTGTCCACGTGCACGTGGCCGTCCGCGGCCGCGATCTTGGCCGCGAGTGCCGACGCATCGGTCACGGCAGGGATGCTGTTCAGCGGCATCTCCACCAGCGTGGTGACCCCGCCGGCCGCGGCGGCGCGGGTGGCCGTATCCCATCCCTCCCACTCGGTGCGGCCGGGCTCGTTCACGTGGACGTGCGTGTCCACCAGCCCCGGCATCAGCACCTCGTCGCCGCACTCCACGGTCTCCACCCCCGCCGGCACGTCGCCGAACTCGCGCACGGCGGCGATGCGGCCGTCCTTCACCCACACGGCGGCCGCGCGGGCGCCCTCGGGCGTCACCACGTGCGCGGAGCGGAAGACGAGCTGGGTGGGAGCGTCGCTCAACGAGTCAACGGGTGGAGAGGGCGATCGGCGTCTGCGCGGCGAAGCAGGTGCCCGGGACCCGGGCGTCCGCCCCGCGAAACTGCCGGACGAAGCGGTCCGCCGCAAGCGCGGAGTCGCTCACCCCGCCCCGTCGCGACGACCGTCACCAGCGCGGAGACGGGCAGTCGCGATCAGCGTCGTGTTGGCGGGCACGACGAACCTCGACCGGTCCAGCGGAGTGGAGGAAGAAGACGAGAGGCGAGGTGCGCGCGGATCTGATGTCCGCGAAGGCGGACTGCGTGCCGTTGTAGCCGCGAGTTCACTCGCATTTTCACCATGCCCGTCGACGGCGACGGGGCCGACGCCCAGTTCGCAGACGATCGACGCGGCGCCGCCCCGCAGCTCGACCACGCCCAGCCGCGCCAGCACCGCCGCGGTGCCGACCGTGGGGTGCCCGGCGAAGGAAAGCTCGGTGGCGGGGGTGAAGATGCGGAGCTGGTATGCGTGCCCCGGCTGGCGCGGCGGGAGGACGAAGGTGGTCTCGGAGAAGTTGAACTCGCGCGCCAGCGACTGCATGGCGCGGTCGGAAATGCCGCGGCCGTCGGGGAAGACGGCCAGCTGGTTGCCGCCGAACGCGCGGTCGGTGAACACGTCGGCGATGACGAAGCGGTGCGCCATGGGCCTGTCCGCGGATGGGGATGGATTCACTTCGCCACCAGGTCGATCTCCACCGCGGCGCCCAGCGGCAGCGCCGCCACCCCGATGGTGGTGCGAGCGGGATACGGCTGGGCGAAGAACCGCGCGTACACCTCGTTCATCGCGGCGAAGTTGCCCATGTCGGTGAGGTACACGCCGACGCGGACGACGTCGTCCAAGGTGCGCCCTGCGGCCTCGAGCACCGCCCGCAGGTTCTCCAGCGCCTGCCTGGTCTGCGCTTCCACGCCGCCGCCGACCAGCTTCCCGGCCGCATCCGTCCCCACCTGCCCGCTCAGGTAGATGGAGTCGCCCGCGCCACGCACCGCCGGCGAGAACGGCCCGGCGGTCGGCGGAAGCTTGTCGCTGCTGAAGGTTTCTCTGGGCATCCCATCCTCCGCTCGAAGTGCTGGAAAAAGGCGAATGATTTCGCGGCAACAAAAGCACAAAGTCCCTGCGGGACTGCTGGGCGGCATCCACGCGCCGGTCCCGCACCGGTGTCGCCTCACCTCGGGATGTCATCGGCGCAGGAGGATCTATCAACCGACCGGTTCTCTCCGCCGATCGGATCAGAACAGGCCGGAGAGCTGGCCGCCGTCGACCTGGATGGCCGTGCCGGTGACGAAGCTCGCGCGGTCGGAGGCGAGGAAGGCGACTACCGCTGCCATCTCGCGCGGGTCACCGCTGCGGCCCACGGGGATGCCGGCGGCGCGGGTGCGCAGCAGGTCGTCCACGCTGCGGCCGTCGCGCTCGGCGCGCATGCGGGCCAGCTCGGCGGCGCGCGCGGTGTCGAAGTGGCCCGGGAGCACGCTGTTCACCAGTACCCCGTCGCCCGCCACCTCGGTCGCCAGCGTCTTGGCGAACCCGAGCATCCCGGCCCGCGCGGTGTTCGACAGGATCAGCCCCGGCAGCGGCTGCTTGGCGGACATCGAGGTCAGGAAGATGACGCGTCCCCAGCGCCGCGCGCGCATCCCCGGCACGGCGGCCTGCGCGAGCCGGATGGAGCCGAGCAGGTTAAGATCGATGGCGGCGCGGTACTGCTCGTCGGTCGTGGTCGCGAAGGTGGTCGACGGCGGCCCGCCCGCGTTGGCGACGAGGATGTCCATCGGCCCCAGAGCCGCCTCCGCCTCGCGGACGAAGCGCTCGGCCTCTCCCTCGCGCCCCACCTCGCCGGCAATGGGGAGCACGTCGGCGCCGGTGGCGGAGGCGATCTCGTCCGCGGCGGCGCGCAGCACGTCCTCGCGGCGCGCGACCATCGCCACGCGCGCGCCCTCCGCGGCCAGCTCGCGCGCAATCGCCAGCCCCAGCCCCGCCGACGCGCCCGTCACCAGCGCGACCTTCCCCCGCAGCCCCAGCTCCATCGTCCACCTCCCCCTGGTCTCCATCCCCGCCAGCCCGTCATCCCCCCTCGCGAGAGGATATCCCGCCGCCACCGGATTGGCTACCGCGTCCGGAGGCCTGGATGCGCCGCCGCCCCCGCATCTCCCGAAAACGCAAAAGTGCGCCGGCCGCTCCAGAGCCAGCGCACTCCCGCACTCCCGCACTCCCCGCACTCCCGCACTCCCCGCACTTCCGCACTTCGGTTCACCGCGCCAGCTCGCCGACCACCGGCTCGTCGCGGATCTTCAGCCACGACTCGGCGTTCTGCTCCAGGTACAGCGGCAGCTCGGGGTAGTCCAGGCCGCCGAGCACCTTGCGGCGCGTGCCGTCGTGGAGCAGGGCGACGAGGTCGTACGTGTACGACACGCCGTTGCGGCCGCGCGAGATCTTCTCCTGGCAGAACAGCTGCTTCACCTCGACCACGCCCAGCTCCACCGTGCGCCCCCACGGCAGCGGATGGTGCCGCACGCGGATGCGGCCGGCGTCGATCCGCACGGTCGTGGTGTTCACGAACCCTGCGAGGGTGGCGTAGGTCAGGCCGATCCCCACCGCCACGTGCAGCAGCGGGAACAGCATCAGGACCGGGTTGCCGCTGCGCACGGCGATCGCGTACCAGACCACCAGGAACCCGTCCCAGAACAGGCAGAAGAACGCGAGGAAGAGGTACTTCCACGAGAACCACCGGTACTCCAGCGTCAGCTCGCCGCCGAACTCGGAGGTGACCACGCTGCGCGGCTTCTCCACCGGGATGCGTGCCCGCGCCGCGGGCGCCGCGAGCTCCGGCGCGACGTCGGTGAAGCGGAACACGTTGTTGCACGTGCGGCACTTGGCCAGCCCGGTGCCGAGATTGACGTCCTCGGCCGCGACCGGAACGCGGCATTCGGGGCAGATGATCTTCATGCGGGAGATCCGGATCGCGGTCGGCCGGACACCGCGGGCCGGCGTGAGAGCGGCCGCGGCGTCGGGGTGGAAGGCGCCGTCATTTCGTCGCGCGGCGATAGAGGATTCCGGCCACGGCGGCGACGCCCAGGGGCACCAGCAGGAAACCCAGCACTTTCTGCAGCGACGCGTACGCCTTGAAGGTGAACGGCAGCCTGCGGCCCAGGATCTCGATCTGGTCGTCGCCGGGCTCCCACTGCGAGCCCGAAGCGATCTCGATCGGCAGGAACTGGTGCATGCTGAACCCGATGGCCGTCGGCAGATCGAGCCCCTCCTCCACGATCACCGCGTCGCGTCCCACCTGCTTCTGGGCCACCGAGCGCGGAAGCTGGAAGATGAACGCGCCCAGCGCGACGAGGATCACCATGGTCGCCGCCAGCCGGACGCGCCTCACGCCGTAGCCGGCGGTCACTCCGTAGATCCAGAAGAGGACGAACCGCAGCCAGCTGCTGCGGCGGTACGAGGCGGTCTCGTGCCGCCGCGACTCCGCGTACACCTGGTCGGCCGCCTTGTCCTCGCCGTTCGCGCGAAGCGTCTTCTCGAGGTGCGTGTAGGGCTGGCCCACGTGCGGCAGCCGCCGGTTGAACAGATCGCGCCACGCGACCGAGATCCTGTCGTAGCTGAACCCCTCGATCCGCGGATGGCTGGCGAACTGCGGGGGGGCATCCCGGGGGCAGTGCTCCCGCAGCTCCGCCCGGAAGAACACCTCGTGGAAGAAGGCGTCCCGCAGGTCCAGCCCCGCCTCGAAGATCGCCTCCCGGAAATGCACCTGCCGCGTGGCGCGCGCGCAGCTGAAGCGCGCGTCGCCGCGGAAACGCGCGCCGGTGAACTTCAGGTCGCCGGCGAACTGCGCGTTCTCGAAGCACGCCTCTCCCCCGAACACCACGCCCCGCTCGAGCGCCGAGAAATCCGCGGCCCCGCCCACCCGGACGCCCTCGAAGTTCGCCGCGGCGGCGAACGACGCCCCGGACAGGAAAAGGTCGCCGCGGATCTCGGCGCCGGCGAACACCGCGGCGGCCATGAACTTCGCGCCGAGCTCGACCGTCCCCTGTTCGGTTTCGACCGACTCCACGAAATCCATCTTCGACTCCACGACGATTCCGTCGAAGGTGGCGCGGTCGTGGAACTCCGCCCGTCCCATCTCGACGAACCGCCCGAACCGCGACCGCGAGAAGTCGGCGGGGCCCTGGAAGGAGACCGGAAGTTCGTTCCGGGGGTTGAAGTACGCGGCTCCCTCGCAGAAGAAGTGGGTGAACTTGGCCTTGTCGCCGAAGAGCACGCCCGAGAACCACGCCTCGCCGTGCACCGCGGCCTTGATGAAGCGGCAGATGGCCGCAAAGCAGGTCTGTCTTTCGCCTTCCAGCGGCGAAACGACCAGGTCGGAGCGCACCGAGATCCCGTAGAAGGTGGCCAGCCTGGCGAAGCGGGAGCTCTGGAAGAAGGCGTTGGTTTCGAAGGTGGCCGAGGAGAAGAAGGTCCGGCCGTCGAAGTCCGACAGCACGAACGACGCGTCGCCGCCGAAGGAGGCGGCCCTGAACTCCACGGTGTCGGCGAAGGTGACGTCCCTGAAGTCCACCGAGCTTCGAAACGCGGCGTGCGAGAACACGGCCGGGCCATCGAACCTCGTCCGCGCCCTGGGCTGCGGCCCGGTGGGGTTCCCGGTGGAGAACTCGGCATGTCCCTCCACGGAAACCGATGCGAAATCGGCCAGGCCGGCGAAGTGCACCGATTCGAAGCTGCACCGTCCAAGAATCCGGGCCTGCCGGAACTCCGCGGGACCTTCGAACTTCGCGTCCTGCAGAAACAGGTTCCCGCACCGGAGGCCGCTGAACTGGAGCGAGTCGAGAAACTTGTTCCGGAACGTGGCGCTCTCGGACCGGACGGAGCCGTCCACCCGCAGATTGGAGAGGTCCGGATCCGTGACGTCGGCATCGGCGAGGGAGAGATCGTACCGGACGCGGGAGGCCGTGAGGTAGAGCCCGCGGGCCAGACGGCACCCGCTGAACTGCAGGTCACCCGCGAACACGGACTCGGAAAGCTCCACCAGGTCGGTGAAGTCGCAGTTCTTGAAGACGACGCGGGAGAAGCGGATGTTCTGCAGGCGCAGCGGGCCGGCGATGGTCGCGTTTTCGACCTCGATCGCGACGCGCACCCGGTGCTCGGGCCAGTCCACGAGCTCCAGGAACTTCTCCGCCGCGATACTGCCCCTGGTTCCGTCCGGCTGCTTGCAGTCGATCCGCGTCCCGGCACGAAGCCTGGACTCGAGTTCCTCGGGCGTCATGATGGCCTCTGCGGTTCGATGTATCGTTCCTCACTGAAGAAATCTCGATCAAACCACGCTTTCACCATACAATCCGGAGGATCGATCTCCCAGCACTACATCGCGGCTGATGCCCACCACCGCGCCAGCAAATTCGCCGCGACGCGCTTGCGGTAGCCGGCGGTGGAGCGGATGTCGTCGATGGGGGTGACTTCCTGCATCAGGATGCGCTGCGCCTCCTCGATCGGCGCGCCGCGGGCGAGGGCCTCCTCGACGCCGGGGAGGCGCACCACCGTCGGCGCGACGCTGCCCAGCGCCACGCGGGGGCGGTCGCCGCGGACGGCGGCCATCACCACCTTGCTGATGGCCTGCGCGGCGCGCGTCCCCACCTTCCGGAACCACTGATCGCCGTCGATGCGCGGGATCTCGATCGCCACGATCAGCTCGTCGGGGCGCATCACCGTGGCCCGGTATCCCGTGTAGAAGCCGTTGAACGGCACCCGCCGCTCGCCCTCCGCGCTGCGCAGCACGACGACGGCATCGGCGACGGCGAGCACGGGGAGCGTGTCGCCCGCGGGGCTGGCGTTGGCGACGTTGCCGGCCAGCGTGCCGCGGTTCTGGATCTGCACGCCGCCCACCTGGCCGCACGCCTCGACAAGGAAGGGGAGGCGCTCGCGGACCAGCGGCGAGCGCTGCAGGTCGGTGTGCGTGGCCAGCGCGCCCACGCGCAGGCCGCCGTCCATCTCCCCGATCCCGCGCAGCTCGTCCAGCCCCCACAGGTTCAGGAAGCGCGCGGCCGGCTGGGTGCCGAAGTTCAGCGTCACGTACACGTCGGTGCAGCCGGCCAGCGGCACCAGCGGCCCCTCGTCGCGCAGCATCGCCAGCGCGTCGTCCAGCGTCCCGGGCTGCAGCAGCGCCAGCGGGGTGACGGCGGTCTTCATGTGCGGGCCTCCGCCGTCTCCGCCGTCTCCGTAGCGGCGTCGAGCACGGCGCGGTAGATGGCCTCGTAGCCGGTGCAGCGGCAGAGATTGCCCGCCAGCCCGAGCCGCACGTCGTCGAGGGTGGGGTTGGGCGGCAGCTTCATCGCCATCATGATCATCCCCGGCGTGCAGATGCCGCACTGCGCGCCGCCCAGCGATGCGAAGGCGCGCTGCAGCGGGTGCTCGCCGCCCAGCCCCTCGATCGTCACCACCTCCGCGTCGGCCACCTGCGCGAAGGGCACCAGGCACGAGCACACGGGCTCGCCGGCGACCAGCACGGTGCAGGCGCCGCACTCGCCTTCGCCGCACCCTTCCTTGGTGCCGGTAAGGCCGCACTCCTCGCGCAGCACGTCCAGCAGCCGCGCCATCGGGTGCGCGTCGACCTCCGCCGGCGCGCCGTTCAGCGTGAACCGCATCAGCGCCGCCCTCCGGCGAGGGTGAAGCCGCGGCGGGACGAGGGTGGGGACGATGGTGTTTGTTGCGAAAATGCGACTGAAGTCGCGGCTACAACGGCACGCAGTCCGCCTTCGCGGACTTCATTGCGGTGCGGCCGATGCGACGGTGTGGTCACGCGGGTCTCCGGGTAGAGCAAGGATAGAGGATCGATCGAGAGGCCGGGCCCGCACCACCCCTCCCCCAGGCTGTTTGGGGGGAGGGGTCGGCGTTGCGGGATGCGACGGAGTCGCGCCCGGAACGACGGGGGAGAGGGCCGCGAGGCCGCGGAGACGCGGCGATGCTTCTCCTGCGAATCCCGCCGCTCACGCCGCGACAGGCTCCGCGACGCCGGCCGTCTCGATGCGCGGGGCGTCCATCACCATCTCGGGGATGGCGGGGATCTGGCGCACGTCCAGCCCCAGGTGGCGGATGGCGTTCACCACGGCGGCAGCGGGGCCGTCCATCGGCATCTCGCCCACGCCCTTGGCGCCGAAGGGGCCGTGCTTGCTGGGGTTCTCCATCACCACGATCTCCATCCGCGGCGTGTCGAGCGTGGTGGGGATGGTGTAGTTGGTGAGGGTCGGATTCGCCATCGCCCCGTCGCGCGTGACCACGTTCTCGTTCAGCGCCCACCCCAGCGCCTGCGCGGTGCCGCCCTCGATCTGCCCCCGCACCAGCATGGGGTGGATGGCCTTCCCCACGTCCTGCGCGGTCACGATCTCGCGGGCGCGGACCTCGAAGGTGTCGGGGTCCAGCTCCACCTCCACCGCCGCGCATCCCCAGCCGAAGGTGGGGTAGGCGTCGCCGCGGTAGGTCTCGTCGCTCCAGGTCACGTCGCCCGGCTTCTCGTACTCGCGGACGATGCGCACCGGGCCGAAGCGGCGGAAGTGCTCGGCGGGATGAAGGTCGCCCAGCTGCGCGCGCAGGTCCTCGCCGCAGCGCTGCAGGATGCCGCCCACCACCATGCAGGTGCGCGAGGCCACGGTCGGGCCGCTGTCGGGGACCACGAAGGTGTCGGGCTGCGCGGGCTCCACATCGGCGTAGGGGATGCCGAGCGCGTCGGCCACGATCTGCGCGTGCATGGTGCGCGTCCCCTGCCCGATCTCGGTGCTGGCCACCAGCACGCGCACGCCGCGCTCCGTGGTCTCCAGCGCCGCGCGCGACTGCAGCATCACCTCGCCGCTGCCGGTGAAGCCGGAGCCGTGGAAGAAGAGCGCGAGCCCGATCCCCCGGTTCGTTCCCGCGTACTCCGCGCGCCGGCGGTGGAAGTCGGAGCGGCGCACCGTCTCATTCAGCACCTCGATCGCCGAGCAGTCGCCCTGCATCACCTGGCCGGTCGCGGTGGTGTCGCCGGGGCGGAGCGCGTTCAGCTCGCGGAGGGCCACCGGGTCCATCCCCAGCGCCTCGGCGATGCGCTCCATGTGCACCTCGGTGGCGAACTGCGTCTGCGGGGCGCCGAAGCCGCGGAAGGCGCCGTTGGGCGGGCTGTGGGTCATCACCGCCCGCCCGTCGATGCGCACGTGGTCGCAGCGGTACGGCCCGGCCGCGTGGATGCAGCCGCGGGAAAGGACCACGGGCGAGAGCGTGCAGTACGCGCCGCCGTCCAGCAGCACGTCGATGTCCATCGCCAGCAGCCGCCCCTCTCGCGTCACCGCCGTGCGGTGGCGGACGATGGAGGGATGGCGCTTCGTCGTCGCCACCATGTCCTCCACGCGGTCGTACACGATCTTCACCGGGCGGCCGGACTTCATGGCCAGCAGCGCGGCGTGGCCGGCGATCAGCGACGGGTACTCCTCCTTGCCGCCGAAGCCGCCGCCGGTCTCCGTCTGCACGATGCGCACGCGCTCGTCGGGGAGCGCCAGCAGCGCCTTCAGCGCCTTGTGCACGTAATAGGGGCACTGCAGCGAGCCGTAGACGGTGATCCCGCCGTCCTCCTCGGGCACCGCGATCATCCCGTTGGGCTCGATGTAGACGTGCTCCTGCGCGCCGGTCCGGTACTCGCCCTCGACAACGATCTCCGCGTCCGCGAACGCCGCGTCCACGTCGCCCTTGTCGATGCGGATGTGCTTGAAGACGCGGGGGGATGCGTGCGGGTCCAGCAGCGGGGGCGCGGTGTCGTACTCGATCTCCACCGTGGCGGCCAGCAGCTTCTCCCGGTCCTCGTGCGCCAGGAGAAGGATGGGCTCGGCCAGGTGGCGGACCTCGCCCTCGGCCAGGAACGGCTGGTCCAGCTCGATCATGGCCACCGCGTTCATCCCCGGCACGTCGCGGCGGTCCACCACCGTGAAGCCGTCGTCCTCGCCAAAGCCGAGCGTCACGCTGCGGATGGTGCCGCGCGGCACGGTGGAGCGGATGGTGCGCCCGTGCAGCATCCCCGGAAAACTGAGGTCGTCGATGTACTTGGCGGCGCCGGTGACCTTGGCCCGGCCGTCCTTCCGCGGCACGTTGGAGCCGACCGCGCGCGCGATCACGCGCGCCTCCGCGTCTCGGGAACGGCGTTGGGGGAGATGGAGATGGACGGACGGCGGAACGGGGGACGTCGCAAGATCGGACCTCTGCCGGGAGGATGGCCGGACGGCCGCGCGGAGATGACCGGCGCGGCGGGCGGCGCGTGCGATGAGTCGTGACGGGAACAGATAACGGCGCCCACGCCCCGCGGTCAACTCCCCGGGACGGGCGTCCGGGTTGGCGATGGCCGCGCGCCGGATTATGCTGTGGGCGTGCCGCGGCGAACGCCCACAATGGAGGCCCCATGTTCACGGTCGATTCCCTCATTGCCGGGAAGGACCCCGTCGTCCAGCGAATCTACGACCGGCTGATCGACGTGCTGGCGGGCCTGGGCCCCATCGGGCAGGACGCGAAGAAGACGTCCATCCACCTGACCGCAGGCGAGGGCGGCACCGCGTTCGCCGGGGTGCACCCGCGCCGCGCCGGCATCCTGCTGAACGTCCGCACCTCCGCGCCGATCGAGAGCCCGCGCGTCCGCAAGCTGGAGCAGGTCTCGCGCAGCCGCTTCCACAACGAGATCCTGCTCAACGCGCCGGAGGAGGTGGATGCGGAGCTGGCGGGGTGGCTGGGCGAGGCGTACGGGTTGTCGAAACCGGCGGATTGAGCTGCGCGGAGCGGGAGACGGTGGGTGCGTGGCGAGGACGATATCCGCGGGCGGCTTCGGTCGCGCGGGGCTGCCGTTGCAGTCAGTGGATGGCTCCCCCGCTCCCCGGAATGGAATTCCGGGGCAACAAAAGCACAAAGTCCCTCCGGGACTGCGGCCTCCACATCCCCGCGGGAGAGGCCCGGGCGCGGCCGCTGATGATGGCCGCGCCGAGGGTGGCTCGCCACCCCAATGCCTGGAAGCAGTCCCGGAGGGACTTGGTGCTGTTGTTGCCCGCCAATTCATTGGCGGTGCAGCGCGGGTGAGGGCCATCCGGTGAGGGCTCCCGTCAGTGCGTCACGTGGCGCTCGAACCAGTCGATGATGCGGAGCATGTGGTCGATGCGGTGCTCGGGCTCGCCGCTGCGGGTGACCTCGTGGCCCTCGCGCGGATAGAGCACCATCTCCACCTCGCGGTTCTCCTCCTTCAGCCCGCGATAGAACGCCTCGGCGCTGGCCACGCCCACGCGGTTGTCCTGCGCGCCGTGCAGCATCAGCAGCGGCGTGCGCACGTTGGCGACGTAGGTCAGCGGGCTCTGCGCGCGCGCCAGCTCCGGCTGCTCCCACGGCCGCCCGCCGAACTCGCCCTCGAACAGCTGCCAGGTGTTGGCCGACCCCCACCAGATGGTCAGGTCGTACACGCCGCGCTGCGCCACCGCCGCCCGGAAGCGCTCCGGCACCTCCTTCGCGATCAGCCACGCGGTCATGTACCCCGCGTAGCTCCCGCCCGTCACCACCTGTTTGGCCGGGTCGGCCAGCCCGCGGGCTAGCACGCTGTCGGCGCCGGTCAGGATGTCGCGCGCGGGGGGCGTTCCCCAGTTCTCGTGGATGGCCTGCAGCCACGCCTGCCCGTAGCCTTCCGAGCCGCGCGGGTTGGAGAAGAACACGGTGTAGCCCGCGCCCGCCAGCGACTGGTACTCCAGCCACATGCTCGCCTCGCCCGGGCCCCACATGACGTGCGGGCCGCCGTGCATCTCCACCGCCAGCGGCGGGCGCATCCCCGCGCGCCAGCCGATGGGGCGCAGGAACCACCCCTGCACCGGCTTGCCGTCGAACGAGGGATAGCGGATCTCCTCGTAGTCGGCCACGTAGACGCGCGACAGGAGCGAGTCGTTCAGCGTGGTCAGCCGCCGCTCGCCGCCGCCGTCCAGCGCCGCGGCGTACACGTCGCTGGGCCGCGCGGGGCTCATCTGCGTCCACGCGATCGTCGGCCCGGCCACGTCGAACGAGAGCACGCCGCGCGGGCCGCTCACGATGCGCTGCGGCGCGCCCTGGCCCGGGCGTACGCGGTAGAGCGAGATGGCGCCGTCGGACGGAACGGTGAAGTAGAGCCATCCCCCCGCCGCCCAGCGGTGCGCGGCCACCGAGCGGTCCATGGGGGCGGAGATGGAGGTGCGGCCGGTGCCGTCGGGATGCATCACCACCAGCTCGGTGTTCACGGCGGTGTAGTAGGGCCTGGCGGTGGACTGCCGCTGGTAGGCGATCCATCTCCCGTCCGGCGAGAAGCGCGGCGCGCCCTCCTGGTAGCCGGTCTCGTGCAGGCGCGTGGCCGCCCCGCCGTCCGCGGGGACGAGGATCACCTGCCCCTCCAGCTCGTAGTCGGGGTGATAGTCGCCGCGCGGCTGGGTGGAGGTGGCCACGATCCAGCGCCCGTCCGGCGACCACTGCGCCTCGCCGGTGTTCCACGGGTTGGACGTGAGCCGCTTCGGCGTGGCGCCGGAGCGCGCGTCCACCACGTAGAGCTGCCCCCACTCGTCGCCGCTCTGGATGGAGGTCTCGGTGAGGTAGCCCAGGCGGCTGACCACCTGCGGGTCGTCGTCCTTGGCGTCGTCCCGCAGCCGCGCGCGGATGGCGCGCAGCGCGGCGGCGCGGTCGCGGTCGATGTGCTGGATGGTGGCGGCGTCGCCCTTGGCAGTGTCCGCCTTCGCTGCGGCGGAGTCGAGCTCCAAGGGCTTGAGGCTGGAGATGAATGCGATGCGGTCGCCGCGCGGGCTCCAGGCGGGGCTGCCGGCGCCGTGCTCCAGCGAGGTGAGCGGCCACGCCTCGCCGCCCTCGGCCAGCGGCAGGACCCAGATCTGCGGCGGGTTGCTCTCGCGCGCGCTGACGAACGCCAGCTGCCGCCCGTCGGGCGAGAACGCCGGCGCGGAGGCGGATACGTTCAGCCAGGTCAGCCGCCGCGCCCCGCTGCCGTCGGTGCGCGCCAGCCACAGCTCGCGGCGGTACTTCTTGGTGGCCGAGTCCGCCTGCAGCACCACGTACGCCACGCTGCGCCCGTCCGGCGAGAGCGCGGTCTGCGACGCGGTGCGCAGGTGATACAGATCGAGCGGCGTGAGCGGGCGCCGCTCCTGCGCCCGCACGGGCACGGCGGCCAGCGCGAGCGCCGACGCCAGCAGGACGGCGGTGCGTGCGATTGGGATGGAATGCATCGGGATCGTGGGGCCAAGGGAAACGCTGTTTGCGGAGTGCTGGATGGTTAGCATGGGACGGATGGACGTCCGGCGCAAATCGGGAGGGATGAACGGCCATTCCCGGTGGGCGAAGTGACGGCCCCGAGGAGAAGCATCGCAGCTTTGCGATGGCATCCTGCCCGCCTGGCTGGCCCCTCCCCCGGCCGCTCCGCCCGTTCCGCGGGGGAGGGGAGAACTCAACGCATGGCTGGTTCCCCGCGCGGAGCTGCCGTTTCTGTTACAGTTCACCTCTCCTGCTGTCGGGAGAGGTCGAAAAAGAGAGATGGAGAAGACGGCGGTTTTGTCTTCTCCATCTCTCTTTTTCGGGTGAGGGCTCCCCGGGTGAGGCCCCCAGCAGCGCCGGGCTCATCCGGAGTTGCCGTTCCCTATTCCCTGTCCCCTGTAACCTGTCCCTGCAGCTACAGCATCACCTCCCACGGCCGCGCGCCCTTGCGGCTGCGCTCCAGGGCGTCGCGCATCAGCAGGTCGTGGTAGTTCACCTCGGTTTCGTCCTCGGCGCAGTGGCGGGGCTTCCAGTGGCCGTCGGGCTGCAGGTCCCAGGCGAGGCGGTTGTCGGTGAGCGCGTTCTCCAGCAGGCGCACGAGGCGCTCGCGCAGCACGCTGTCCATCACGGGGACGATCGTCTCCACCCGCTCGTTCAGGTTGCGCTCGCGCCAGTCGGCGCTGCCGATGAACACCTCGGGGTCGCCGTTGTTGCCGAAGTGGTAGATGCGGTCGTGCTCCAGGAAGCGCCCGATCAGGCTGACCACGCGGATGTTCTCGCTGTAGCCGGGAAGGCCGGGACGCAGCCGGCTGTGGCCGCGCACGATCAGGTCGATCTTCACCCCCTCGCGGCTGGCGCGGTACAGCTCGCGGATGATGCCGGGGTCGTCCAAGGCGTTGAACTTGGCGATGATGCGGCCGTTCTGGTACCGCCGCTGGTGCTGCACCTCGCGCTCGATGCGCTCCTCGAACACCCGCCGCATGTCGCGCGGGGCGACCACCAGGCGCGTGTACTGCTGGTCCGGCGCGTACCCGGTGAGGAAGTGGAACAGGTTCACCAGGTCGTCGCCGATCTCGTCGTGGCAGGTGAGAAGCCCCAGGTCGCTGTACAGCTTCGACGTTCGGGCGTGGTAGTTCCCCGTCCCGATGTGGCAGTAGGTGCGCGGCGGGCCGCCCTCGTCGCGCACGATCAGCGTGACCTTGCTGTGCGTCTTCAGGCCGACGAGCCCGTAGGTGACGTGCACGCCGGCGTCTTCCAGGATCTCCGCCCCGCGGATGTTGTTCTCCTCGTCGAAGCGCGCGGTCAGCTCCACCAGCACCGCCACCTGCTTCCCCCGCTCGGCCGCGGCGATCAGCGCCTTCACCACCGGGCTGGCTTCGCCGCCGGTGCGGTACAGCGTCATCTTGATGGCCACCACGCGCGGGTCCACCGCCGCCTCTTCCAGCAGCCGCTGCACGCTGGCGGGGAACGAGTCGTACGGGTGGTGCACCAGCACGTCGCCGCGGCGGATGATGGAGAAGATGTTCCGCTCCTCCTCGGTCTCGCCCTCGTGCTGCAGCGGCTCGGGGACCACCGGCTCCCACGCCTCGAAGCGGTGCGCGGGGAGGTCGAGGTCGGCGAAGAAGGCGGTGTCGGCGTGCGCGATCATCCCCCCGCTCTCGTACACGTCGTCGTCCTGCAGCTCCAGCTCGCGCACCAGCAGCTGCCGCACCTCCTTCGGCATCGCCCGGTCCACCTCCAGGCGCACGACGGGGGCGAAGCGGCGCTCGCGCAGCTCCTCGCTGATCAGCGCCAGCAGGTCCTCGCTCTCGTCGTCGCCGCGGTCCACGTCGGCGCTGCGCGTCACGCGGAAGGGGTGGACGTTCACGATCTCCATCCCCCGGAAGAGCGAGGCCACGTTCGCCTGGATCACCTGCTCCACGGGCACGAAGTGGAAGCGCTCGTCCGAGCCCGGGACGGGGATCCACCGGCCGTGCTGCGCGGGGACCTTGATGCGGGCGAAGTGGTAGGTGCTGCGCGCGGCGTGGCGCATCAGCACGGCCAGGGAAAGGGAGAGGTTGGAGATGAAGGGAAACGGGTGCCCGGGGTCCACCGCCAGCGGGGTGAGCACCGGGTAGATCTGCTCGCGGAAGTGCTCGTCCAGCGCCCGCCGCTGATGCGGGGCCAGCTCGGCGTAGGAGCACACGTGCACGCCGGCGTCGGCGCGCAGCAGCGGCTTCAGCGCCGTTTCCCAGGTGTCGGAGAGCGCGGCCTGCATCTCCAGCGCGGCGGCGCCGATCAGCTCCAGCTGCTCGGCCGGCGTGCGTCCGTCGATGGAGAGCACCTGCACCCCGGCCGCCACCTGCCGCTTCAATCCGCCCACGCGCTTCTGGAAGAACTCGTCCAGATTGCTGCTGGCGATGGCCAGGAAGCGCACGCGCTCCAGCAGCGGCGTGCGCGTGTCCAGCGCCTGGGCGAAGACGCGCCAGTTGAAGTCGAGAAGGCTGAGCTCGCGGTTGAAGTACAGCGACTTGTCGTCCAGCGGCGCGCCGCGCGGTACCGCTCGGGGGCGCACCGCGCAGGGGATGGCGGCGGGCGCGTCGGGGACGCGGGGGACCGCGCGGACGCCGCGGGTACGGCGCGGGGCGGTGGCCGGCGGCTGCGGCTTCGGCGTGTCGCCGTTGGTGGAGGGAAGGCTGTGCTCGGCGCGCATGCGGTGCGGTGGGATTCCGGGGAACGGGGCGGACCGCCCTACAGGTACGCGGCGGCCCCGCGGATGTAAACCGTTCCAATGTAACGGCGTTCTCCCCCGGAGCGTACATCTTCCGCTTTCCGCCGGCCCCGGCGCGTTCCGGATCCGCCGGGTCGGTACGACTTTCATCGCCGCCCTGCCGCTACATCGTTGATCTCACGCGGAGACGCGGAGATGCGGAGGATTCGTCACGCCACGGAGTTCTCCGCGACTCCGCGTCTCCGCGTGAGAAGTCACCGTCGAGGAGACGCGGAGATCGCCGAGTTCCTGCTCGGTTCCTTCTCCCCCTCACGCCAGCACGGGGACGCGGAGCGATGGCGGGGCGGAGAAGGGCTCGTCGGGCGGCGGCGCGGCGAAGACGGTGGCGCGGAGGCGGGCGAGGCCGGCGGCGGCGCGGTGCTCCAGCAGCGGCGTGCCCTGCGCGCGGGCGCGGGCGATCGCGCGCTCCAGGTACGCGGCGGCGTCGGTCACGTGCTCGGGAAACGCCTCGGCCAGCGCCTCGCCGCGGACGCGCAGGAGCTCGGGCTCGAACGCCGCCTCGCCGCACTCGCGGGCCACGGCCAGCCCGCAGTCCACCACGCGCAGCGCCTCGGCGGCGCGGCCGGCGCGGCGCAGCACCTCGGCGCGCATCAGGCAGTACAGCGAGTGGTCGCCGCGCCCGCCGTTGGCCGCCGCCTCCTCGAAGCCGCGCCGCATGGCCTGCAGCCCGTCCTCGACGCTTCCCTCCATCCCCATCCCCCACCCGCGCAGCACCCCGGCCTGGCCGCGGTAGTACGCGAACCCGAAGCGCTCGCTCGTCTCCTGCAGCGCGGCGGCGTGCGCCCGTGCCGCATCCCCATCTCCCATAAGCCACGCCAGCAGCGCCGCGGCGTACAGGGCGAAGGCGCGGCTGAAGGGGTGCGCCGCCTCGTCGGCCACGCGCACGCACTCCGCGCCCCAGGCGGCCGCGCGCCCGGCCCGGCCCAGCAGCGCGTCGGAGAGGGCCAGGAGCATCAGCGGGATCATGCGCGGGTCCAGCCCGAAGCGCGCCTGGTGCTCGTCGCGCAGGTGCGGCGCGTACAGGAGCATGGCCGCCTCGGCGTAGTCGCGCGCCTCGGCGGGGCGGCCCAGCCAGAAAAGGGTGTCGCCCATCACCGCGTGCGCCTGGAGGACGGTGTCGTGGTCGGCCAGCGCGTCGGCCAGGTCGAAGTACTCGCGCGCCACCGCCAGCGCGGGCTGCAGCTGGAGCTGCACGAGGTGATAGGCCCAGAGCCCGAAGAGCACGCGCGACAGCTGCGCCCGCTCGCCCAATTCCTCGCACAGCTCACGCGAGCGGGAGAAGATCTCCGGCAGCCCCGGCGAGTCCCACCCTTCGGTCGCGTTCAGCACGTTGCACAGGCGGGTGAGCACCTCCAGCTCGCGCCGGTCGCGCTCGGGGCCGGCGGGCACCTGGGCCAGCAGCTCGCGCGAGCGCTCCAGCAGCGCCCGCGCCTCGGCGTACGCGCCCACCGCCAGCGCGCGCGACGCGGCCCGCAGGCGGTGGTCCACGGCGCGCGCGGGGTCGCCCGCCAGCTCGTGGTGGCGCGCGAGCTGGAGGGCCACGCGGTCGGTGTGCCCGGCGTACAGCTCCTCCAGCACCTCGGCCGTCTCGGCGTGCAGCAGCATCCGCTCGCGGGCCGACAGGTCGTGGTAGAGGTACTGCTGGAAGGCCACGTGCGAGAAGGCGAACTGGCTCACCCACCGCGCCCCCACGCGCTCCGTAGTGCCCTCGACCACCAGCCGGTGGCGCTTCTCCAGCTCGCCGGAAAGGAGGCGGAGCAGCTGGCGCTCACCCATCTCCCGCAGCCGGGCCACCACCTGCGTGGTGAAGCTGGTCCCCTCGACCGAGGCCACCGTCAGCACCTCGCGCAGCTCGTCCGTCAATCGCCCGATGCGCTCCTCGATCACCCCCTCCACCCGCGCGGGAAGGACGTCCCAGTCGATGGGCCCGGCGGCGCGCCAGCACCCCTCGGCGTCGTGCGCCAGGTCGCCGCGCTCCTGCAGCGTGCGGAGGACTTCCACCGCGAACAGCGGGTGGCCGGCGGTGTGGCGCAGCAGCCCCTCGCGGAACTCGGCGTCCAGCCGGTTGGGCTCGGCGTCCACCAGCGCGTGCACGAAGGCGCGGCGCTGCTCGCACCCTGCGCGGTCCAGGTCGATCCACGCGTCGCCCAGGTAGCGCTTCAGCTCGGCCAGCGGCGCCTCCAGCGGGTGGCGGCGGCCGTCGCGGCCGATGGACACGTCGTTGGGGCGATAGGAGCCGACCAGGAGAATACGCTCGTTCTCCAGCGCGCGGCCCAGGTGGAAGAGCAGGTCGATCGAGGCGCCGTCGGCCCAGTGCAGGTCGTCGAGCACCAGCAGCAGCGGGCACTGGGCCGAGAGCGCGCGCAGCATTCCCGTGTACTGCCGGAAGATGCGGTCGCGGTCCACCGCCTCGGCCGGCGCGCCTCCCGCGCCACCGCGCGACGTCACCTTCTCCTCCAGCCGCGAGAGCAGCCCGGCCTGGTCCGCGGCGTACTTCCCCGCCTTCACCAGCAGCCCGGCGCCGGGAACGAAGGTGCCCACCAGGTCCGGCGCGTGCTCCAGCAGGGTGCGCATCGACAGGCCGACCAGCGAGCGCAGCCGGCGCGCGTTCTCGCCCGTGGCGGCCGACTGCACGCCGCCCGCCTCGGGGTCGCCGGTGAGCTGCTCCAGCAGGGTCAGGAAGGGGAGATACGGATCGCTCTGGCCGGTCTGCGCATCGCAGTTGGCGCTGGCCACCACCATCCTGGCGTCCGCCCGCTGCGCCGCGGCGGCAAAGCTGTGCAGCAGCGACGACTTGCCCGCGCCCGCCTCGCCGGTGACGAAGCAGACGCGCGCCCGCCCCGCCGCGGCGTCGCGCCAGAGCGCGCCCAGCCGCTCCATCTCCGCGTCCCGCCCCACGAACTTCGGCTGCGACATCGATTCCCGTGCGGATGCAGGTTCCCGATCCATTTTGCGCCACCGTCAGTGCACTCGCCGGACCGCCGCGCAAACGGATGGGGAGCGAGGGAGACGGGAGATGGGGAGATGCGGAAACGCCGCAGGGGCCGGGGGTTACGCGGTCGGTTGGGATGGAGATGAGGATCGGGGGATGATGATGCAGCCGCGGGGTGGTGCCATGCCCCGTTACATCCGCCGTAACGCCGCATTCTCGACGGACGGATCTCACGCGAAGAAGCAGAGCGGCGGAGGAGTTCCTCCGCTGCTCTGCTTCTCTTCGTGAATGCTGGAGATCCGGCTCCCGCGCCGGATCAGGCCGGCGCGCTCCCACCCGACGACCCGCTACCCGTCCCGCCCGGCGACTTCTGGCCCCGCGACGAGCCCGACCGCCCGCGCGACGACGACCCGCTTCCCGAGCGCGACGATCCGCGCGAGGACGATCCGCTGCCGGACGTCTCGCCCGCGGACGATCCGCTCGCCGTGGTGCCGGTGCCCGCCGTGCTCCCGCTCTTCCCGGTCGAGGACGAGCGCTTGCGCGGCGTGGCGGAGGGCGTCGCGCGCGAGGCGGAGCGGCGGCTGGCGGACGCGGTGCGCGAGCGCGGCTTCGTCTCCAGCCGCACCTCGGCGTCCAGCACCACCGCGTCCGGCAGCTGGGTGATGGCGGGGACGCTGCCGGTGGCCGCCTCCAGCGCCTCGAGCGCGGTGCGGTTCGAGGCGCGGTCCACCAGGCGGCGCGCGTCGTCCAGCAGCGACTCCATGCGCATCAGGATGTCGCGCAGCTCGTTGGCCTCGCCGGGGGTGATCTGCGGCGTCTCGGCGGCCGACGCGCCGTCGTGGAAGACCAGCACGTCCACCACGCCCATGGTGGCAATCTTGGCCAGCGTGCCGTAGTCCGGCTGTACCTGGCCCTTCTCCCACCGCGCCACCTCCGCCGCGTTCGCCGCGCCCACGGCGCTGGCGAAGTCCGCCTGGCTCATCCCCAGGCGATTGCGGATCCCGCGGATGGTCTGGCCGACGAGCCGCTGGGGAAGAAGTCGCATGGGCATCCTGTCGTCTCCGTTCACGGGATTGCGTTGTAGCACAGGAACTTGGGGCCCGATCCAACGCAATCGCCGGGCCGCGCCGGGGCACAATGCAAGGCGCCGCGGCGGAGGTCCGCCGCGGCGCCACACATCGCCATCCCCGTCCCGTCCCGGCCCCGGTCAGTGGTCGCCGCGGTCGCCCTGCCCGCGCGGGGCCTTGTGCTCGGAGTGCTGCCGGCGGTCGGCGGCCAGCGAGCGGCCCACGTCCACCTGGTCGTTGGTGAAGCGCCCCTGCTCGTCGCGCCGGACGTAGCGCTTGTCCCCCTTGTGCGGCTCGATCAGCTCCCGTTCGCGCGCCATCGCCTCCTCCTTGGGCTCAAGTTCAACGCGTTCAACGCGTTGCGATGGCAGAACCCGTGCCGCGGACATCGCTGCCGCCCGTTGCGCGGCATCTATCTCTCGTCATCTAACGGCGGGCCGACTCCGTCCACTCTACGAGTTTTGCGAGGTCGTGCTCCCAGAACAGACTAAGCCCGCGTGCTTGGGCGTCCAGGAGGTTATGGAGTTTGTACACGCCGCTAAGCACAGCTGCCGGTACGATCTGGGTTTGTCCAAAATCCTGCCGCCAACTCACCGCCTTTGCGGCGGCATCGTTGTTCAGTCGCTTCACCGAGTTTGTGGCGCTGTTGGAAACCTTGCACTCGATCGGCATCACTCTTTGATCCCAGAGGCGGATGATAAAATCTGCTTTGCGTGAGCCCAGCATACTCTCGCGGCAGAAGTGCCCCGCCTCCGGTGCATCGGAGATCACCTTCACCGTCCGTGCTGCGACCTTCTTCCATCCGCCGGCGAGCAGCGCATCCTCGACGCGTTGCTCTTGACGCCCCTTCCCGGTATGTCGCCGGGCCGTTTCCATTCGTCGTGTGGCCATCAGTGCGGCGGAAGCGAGTACTGCGGCCTGCCGTTCCGCTTCCGTTGGCTCACGTTCTTCTGTCACCCAAGGAAAGCGTCTACGGTCCAAGGCAATCTGTACGACGTCAACGACGCGCCGAACGAGTCCGGGATCTTTCCTGAAGCGGTTCGCGGTGACCGAAGTTGCCTCAGCAACCGTTTTGAGATCGTCCGTCGAGATTGGAGGTCCGGCAAGATACCGGAACGCCTCTAGCATTTCGGGATCGGTAAGCAACTCCAACGCAGCAGGAGCAATGCTGGTCAGATCCACCGTTGCCTCCAAAAGGTCTTCAAATGATCCGAGGTAGTTATCAACGTGCTCGAGGTAATCCTCCAGAGGCTCCTCTAATCGTTCGCGGCGGAAATGGTCTATCGCGACTCGGCGTTGCTGATCGAGTTCTACTTCGGAATACATTGGTCCAGGAATCATCCGAAGTCTCCGGCGGCGAGCATCTCCGGATGCGGGACGAGGATCCTTTCCATCTCACGCGGCTCGAATTTGGTAAGCCCCCCCGAATACGTCCGTCCCTCCGACGTGCATGTAGCGGTTCGAAGGTACCGCACAAGGTTCATCAACACAGCTTCCGGCATCGCCTCACGTGGATAAAGGCCATGCGCGATGTTGATGTATCGTGCAGCAGCCCGATTTCGTACGAATGCAGGAGGACGCCGGGCCATGTAAGTCGCCATCACGGGAGGGGGTTGCCGCAGGCCGATTGACCACCAGGCCTTCCGATGGGTCGCAATGTACCCACGATCAGCACCTAAGTACTTCGCCCGCTTCAGGAAGCGCTCGACTGCAACTCGTGTGGAAGCATCAAATACGTCGAGTTCTACCGGCAGGTCGATCACGCAGCGCAACCGGCTGTTATCGTCCAAGATGTTTCCTGCGCTGAACAGTTCTTTGGCGCGCGTTATGGAAGGAAACAACACCGAGGTTGGGAGTCCGGTGCTATGGTCGCCTGCTATCCAAACCTTGTTCGCCCCAGTTACCGAGCCGCGGTGAACGCGGCAAAGCTCGCCCAGTTCTACGAAATCAGCAGGAAGTTCGCGAGGGGCCCGTGTAAGATGACTCCAACGGTCCGCCGTTGCGAACCGGTCACGGTGAACCGGTTGCCCTTCTCCAATTGGGCTTAGATCGTCGATTGCTGTCGCACGGCTGACATTGATCGAACGACTGCGGCTTCCGACAGTGAAGGTAGTCACCGCCGCGGTAGTGGCAGCGTCGGGGAACGGTTGCGCCGTAGGTTCCAACACAACCAGATCCCGACCCCCCAGAGGGCCTACGAACAATTCGCGAACGAGCCGCCCGTAGTTCACATCGAGCCACTCAGCGGCCGTGATGAATGTTCCTGTGTCGCCCGGACGGGCGTGCAGCGCTGTGGCCAAAAAGAAGTGGACGTGCAGGCCCGCCAGCTGGCTGGCGTTCAGCTTCAACGCCCGGGCGTTGTCGGTAAGCCAGCTCTTCCACTGCTGCCCGATGAGGTGATGCCGCACATAAGGGGGATTTCCAACGAACAGGGTCGCCCCGTTCACAGAAGGCAGGCGTAACGCTCTGTAGTCGCAAACAAGGACCTGTGCACGGCTCGCGAGACCGGCCACTGCGAGAT
Organism: Longimicrobium sp.; assembly: GCF_035474595.1. Lineage (NCBI taxonomy): Bacteria > Pseudomonadati > Gemmatimonadota > Longimicrobiia > Longimicrobiales > Longimicrobiaceae > Longimicrobium > Longimicrobium sp. Next base: position 69,465 of record NZ_DATIND010000083.1, on the reverse strand, counting down.
TCGCGCGCGCAATCAACGCTGCGAGTGGATCGATTTCGATGCCGATCAGATGAGCATGTGGAAACCTGCGTCCTGCTTCCAGCAGGAAGCGGGCGGAGCCGACGCCCGGGTCGACTACGCGAGTTGGATGCTCATCCGCAGCAGACCAGTCCAGCATCCAGCGGACCAGCGGCTGTGGCGTATACGTCGCTCCCAGCGGACGGCGTTCCGCGGGCGTGCGCAACCGCGAGAAGGCGCTTCCCAGCGGGTCTTCACCGCGGATGATCTGCTCTCGGAGATCGTCGCCCCAAAAATCCAGCGTCGGATCTGCTGCAGCCACCAGATCTCGCTCGGCCCCGGAGAAACCAGCCACGTCGGCTGCCCCCAGCAAGCCCGCGATGCCGGCCAGCATCGATTCCGAAATCGTGCGGGAGGCGGACAACGTCATATCAGCTGTTCGCGTCTCGAGGCCGAGGAAAACCGTTACCGATGATTACCCGAAGTATACACTTGCGCGCGGGGATCTGCCACCCTCCAGCTGACTTGCCACATACGTCACAGTCGGCCGCTAAAACGCCGCCTCCACGCCGATCGTCGGGAGCACCGGGAACATGCTGACGCCGCTTCTTGTCGCGGGGGTGTGGTCGAAGTTGTAGAAGTAGAACAGCACGTTCTTGCGGTTGGTGGCGTTCAGCACCTGCAGGTACGGGGTGAGCGTGCCCCAGCGGTGCGTGTACGTGCGGCGGAAGGTGAGGTCCAGGCGCGAGTAGGCCGGGTACCGCTGCGCGTTGCGCTGGCCGGGGACGATGAAGACGGGCGTCTCCGGGTCGTCGCCCACGGGGCGGGGAACGCGGTAGCCGCCGCTGATGGGGTCGGTCTCGAACCCCACGTACGCCGCCGTGGGCCGCGTGAACGGGATCCCCGTCCCGAAGTTCAGCCGCAGCCCCGCCTCGATCCTTCCCGGCAGCCGATACTCGCCGACCACGTCCAGGTCCACGCGGCGGTCGAACACGGGCGCGAAGGTCTGCGTCCGCGGGCGGCCCTCCAGGTCCAGGTGCAGCGGATCGGGAAAGGTGCGGCTCGCCTTCAGCAGCGACAGCGTCATCCACCCCGTAAGCCGCCCCTGCGTGCGCCGCACCATCAGGTCGGCGCCGTACGAGTAGCCGCGCCCCGTCAGCAGGTCGTCGGTGGAATCGTTGGGATCGTCCGCCGCGTTCAGGTCCGTGACCCCCAGGTACCGGCGATAGTACGCCTCGGCCGACGCGTACCAGCGCTGCCCCCAGTACTTCTCCACGCCCAGCTGCCCCTGGTCGCTCACGACCGCCGGGACGTTCTCGTCGCTCGTCACCCAGTAGTCGTTGCTCACCGGGAGCTGCTCGTCGCGCAGCGAGTGCACGAACTGCACGTAGCGGCCCACCGCCAGCTTCACCGCGCCGTCGCGCCCGGCGCCGAAGAAGCGCTTCACCGCGAAGCGCGGCGACGCGTACATGCGGGTGCTCGCGCCCGAGCGCCAGGCGTCCGCGCGGAGGCCGGGCTCCAGTATCCACGCGCTGTCCGGCTGCCAGCGCAGCTGCGCGAAGGCACCCGTCATCACCCCGCTGCGGCGGCCGGAGAAGAAGGTGGTGCCGCCCGCCTCGCCGGTGTTGTGGTACCCCATCCGCGTCACCTCGCCCCCCGCCTTCACCGTCAGCCGCTGACCGATTGGCCGCGCGGCGTCGGCGCGCGCGGTGAGCTGGCCGATGTGCGACGAGAAGCGCGTGTCGGGAAAGTCGGTGAAGCCCAGCGCCTCGGCGTAGTGGGTGATGCCGAGCGACACGGTCGTCACCCACGCGCCCAGCGGCTGCTCCAGCCGTGCGCCGGCCACCGCGTTCCCCCAGTTCCAGCGGATGCGCAGCACGCTGGTGGAATCGTCGCCCTGCCCGGGGGGATTGAAGTCGGAGAGGTCGAGCACGTCCTCGCCCGTGTAGGCCACCAGGCGCAGGCGGCCGCCGCCGCGCGTGCCCAGCGTGGCCGAGCCCTGCAGGTCGGTGAGGTAATAGGGGAAGTCCGTCACCGGCCGCAGCACCACGTCGAAGTACGAGCGCCGCGCGGAGACCAGCCATCCCCCGCCATCTCCGCCCAGCGCGCCGCGAACGGCGCGTGGGAGGTTGCCGTGCACGCTCACGCGGCTGGCCAGCAGGGAGATGCCCATCTCCACCCCGAACTCGTCGGCCCCGCCGCCGGGCTTCGTCTCCACGTTCAGCACCGAGGAGACGCGCCCGCCGTACTCCGCGCCGAAGCCGCCGGAAAGGAGCTCGGCGCGCGCCACCGCGTCGGAGTTGAAGACGGAGAACAGGCCGCCCAGGTGGAAGGGGTTGAAGATGGGAAAGCCGTCGAGGAGGACGAGATTCTGGTCCGCCGAGCCGCCGCGGACGTTGAAGGCGCTGGAGAAGTCCGAGGTGTTGACGACGCCGGGGAGCACCTCGACCGCGCGCATGACGTCCGCCTCGCCCAGGCCGGGGAGGAGCTTGATGTCCTGGCTGGTGATGACGCGCGTGGTGATGCCGGCCTCGCTCTCGAAGCGGGTGCGCTCGCGCTCGGCGTCACGGCGGCTGATAGCCTCGATGGGCGCGAGCGACACGTCCGCCTCGGCCATCCGCAGCGTCACCGCGGCCTCCGCGCCGGCGGCCACGTCCACCGCCTGCTCCGCGGACGCGAGGCCGACGCGCGTGGCCCGCACCGTCCATCGCCCCGCCGCGAGCCGCGCGATCCGCCACGATCCGTCCGCCGCCGAGCGCGCCCGCCGCTCGCCGCCGGCCGCGCCCCGCGCCGTCACCACCGCGTCCCCCACCGGCTCGCCCGCCGCGGAAACCACGCGCCCGGCCAGCGATCCCGTCCCCTGCGCGGACAGCCCCGCGGGCACGAGCAGCGCCGCGAGCACGCAGAGGAGAACCGCGACAGCGGTGGAGATCGGTCGCATCGCCATCATCTACCGGGGAAGCGGTTGCCGGAGGCCGGGCGCGCACAAACCTAACGCCGCGCGGCGATGCGGGAGAGAACGTGTGACGCGGGGATTGTGGGGCAGCGGCCGGCGCTGGCATCTTCCATCCCATTCCCGTCGTCCACCCTCGCTTCCTTCGCCACCCGAGCCCACGCCGGTCCGGATGACCGCTCCACGCCTCCGCCATCTCCCCATCGCCCTGCTCCTGGCGTTCGCGGCGTGCTCCGGCGGCAGCCCATCCGCGCCGGGCGGCGGCGATGGGGGCGGGAACGGCGGCGGAGGCGCGGGGGTGCCGGAGCTGGGAGCGAACGCCAGCCTGCACGGCAAGCGCCCGTTCCCGGCGGACAACGCGTGGAACCGCGACGTCTCCGGCGATCCCGTCGACGCGAATTCGGCCACGCTCATCGCCGCGTGCGGAAGCGCCGCGACCGGGCTGCATCCGGACTTCGGCACCGTCTACGACGGCGCGCCGAACGGCATCCCCTACGTCGTCGTCGCCGGATCGCAGGCGCGGGTGCCGGTCACGTTCGACTACGCGGACGAGAGCGATCCCGGCCCGTATCCCGTGCCGCCCGGCGCGCCGATCGAGGGCGGCGCGAGCTCGTCGGGCGACCGGCACGTGCTGGTGATCGACCGCGACAACTGGAAGCTGTACGAGCTGTACGACGCGCACCCGCTGAACGGCGGCGCGAGCTGGCACGCGGGCTCGGGCGCGGTATTCGACCTGGCGTCCAACGCGCTGCGGCCGGCCGGGTGGACGTCGGCGGACGCGGCGGGGCTTCCCATCTTCCCCGGCCTGGTCCGCTACGACGAGGTGGTGGAGCAGAAGGCCATCCGCCACGCGCTGCGCTTCACCTGCCCGGTCACGCGCCGCGCGTACGTGGCCCCCGCGCGGCACTGGGCCAGCAGCCGCACCGACGCCGGTCTTCCGCCCATGGGGATGCGGGTGCGGCTGAAGGCGGGGTTCGACGTGTCGGGCTTCTCGCCGAACGTGCGGGTGATCCTGAACGCGATGAAGACGTACGGGATGCTGCTGGCCGACAACGGCAGCGCGTGGTACGTCTCCGGCGCGCCCGACCCGCGCTGGAGCGACGACGACCTGGCCACGCTGCGCAACGTGAAGGCGAGCGACTTCGAGGTGGTGCGGATGGACAACATCGTTACACAGTAGTGCGGAGGCGCGGCAGCAAAGGCGGCTGAAGCCGCGGCGCCGCGGCAACAACTACGGAAAGCCTCGCAAACTGCGCGAGGCTTCAACTGCAATACCCGGGGGGATACATCACTTTCCTGCGCCTGCTGGATGCTGCGGCTTCAGCCGCCCCTGGCCTCTTCGCTGGAGCGGTCCTTCCCGGCTTCCTTGGCGTAGAGGTGGACGATGCCGAACTGCTTGTACGGCACGTCGCCCTCGTGGGTCATGCCGATGCGCTCGGCCACGCGGCGGGAGGCGGTGTTGCGCGGGTCGATCACCGCGACGATGCGGGGGAGGGCGAGCGCGGCGAATCCGTGCGCCAGGACGGCCGCCGCCGCCTCCGCCGCCAGGCCGCGGCCCCAGTGGCGGCGCGCGAGCAGGTACGAGATCTCCGTCTCCATCCGCCCCGCGATCTCCGAGCGCAGCAGGCCGCACCGCCCGATCATCTCCCCCGTCTCCACCTCGACCACCGCCCACAGACCGAAGCCCAGCCGCTCGTAGTAGTTGCGCGCGTGCGCCCGGAGATTGGCGGCCTCCTCCTCGACCGACGCGGGGGGCGGGCCCATGAACCGCATCACCTCCGGGTCGCTGTAGATGCGGTGCATCTCCGCCGCGTCGGCGGGGGTGAAGCGCCGCAGCAGCAGCCGCGGCGTGCGCGTGATCTCCCCTTCCTGCATGGCCGGCGCGCTCCTGTTCTCGAACGGGGGTGAAAGATGATGCTGTTTTCGGAGATGGGGCGCGTGTAAGATACGCGCCGTCCGCGCTCCATCCCCATCCTGCCGGCCCACCCGGTCCCGATCCTCCCGATGAAGATGCCGATCCTGGCGAGCCTGGCCGCGCTCGCCCTGCCCGCCGCCGCGCTCGCGCAGGCCGGCGACACCACCGCGCACGTGACCTTCGGCGCGTTCGTGGACGGCTATTACGCGTACGACTTCAACCGCCCCGCCGGGCACGACCGCCCGTTCACCACGCAGGCGTCGCGGCATGACGAGTTCAACCTGAACCTGGCGCACGTGGAGGCGAAGTATCAGTCCTCCACGGTGCGCGGGCGGCTGGCGCTGCAGGCCGGCACCAGCGTGCAGGTGAACTACGCGTTCGAGCCGGACTCGCTGGCGGGGCTGCCCAACTATCTCCCTCTCGTGCAGGAGGCGTGGGCCGGCGTCGCGATTTCGCCCACGCTCTGGGTGGACGCCGGGATCTTCCTTTCGCACATCGGCAGCGAGGGATGGATCTCGATGGACCAGCCGACCTACACGCGCTCGCTGGTGGCCGACTACTCCGTGTACTACGAGGCCGGCGTGCGCGCCAGCTGGCAGGCCACGCCCTCGCTGGCCGCCACGTTCGTGGTGGTGAACGGCTGGCAGAACATCTCCGAGAACAACCACGACAAGGCGGTGGGCGCCCGGCTGGACTGGACGGCCTCGCCTGCCGTCATCGTCTCGTACTCCAACTTCGTCGGGCGCGAGCCGGGCGCCGCCACGGGCGACCAGGACCTGCGCGTGCTGAACGACCTGAGCGCGCGCATCACCGCCGGCCCGCTGCTGGTCGTCCCCACCGTCGACGTGGGAACGCAGGACGGCGACACGTGGTACGGCGCCTCGCTGGTCGGCCGCTACGCGCTGACGCCCACGGTGGCGCTGAACGGCCGGGTGGAGCGGTACGACGACCGCCACGGCGTGCTCACCCCCGGCCTGCGCACCAACGGCGCCTCGCTGGGGATCGACGTGGCGCGCGGCCCGGCGCTCTGGCGCACCGAGGTCCGCGCCCTCTTCGGCGCGGACGACGGCACTTTCCCGGCCCACGGTGCCCCGAAGAGCAGCGACGTGGCCGCGGTGACGTCGCTCGCGGTCAGGTTCTAGGAGAGCGTGCGAAAGTGCGAGAGTGCGAGAGTGCGAAAGTAACAGCGCACTCCCGCACTCCCGCACTCCCGCACTCCCGCACTCCCGCACTCCCGCACTCCCGCACTCCCGCACTCCCGCACGTCTCCTCACCCTCTCGTTACACGACATCGTTTCGCAACGCGCGGTGGAACGGTAGTATATCCTCGCTCTCCCATCCGATGGCCCTGCATCCCCTGTCCTCCCCGCCCTCCCGGGGGACGGCCGCGCGGCCTGTTTCTCATCACCCAACGAGGTGCGAGGATGCTTCGCTCAACCCGCTCGAAACTCCTTTCGCTCGGCGCCCTGCTCGCATTCGGGGTGGCGGCGTGCGACACGCCGTCTGCCGTGCCCGCGCGCTCGCCCGCTCCCTCCGCGCCACGGGCGGTCGTCATCCCCGCGCAGGGGACGGCGGCGACGCTCGACATCGGCAACTGGAACCTGGAGTGGTTCGGCGACGCGTCGAACGGGCCCAGCAACGACGCGCTGCAGCTGCAGAACGCCCAGGACGTGATCACCGGCAGCGACCTGGACGTGTGGGGGCTGGTGGAGATCGTGGACGCCACCGAGTGGAACGCGCTGAAGACGCTTTCCGGCTACACCGGCATCCTGGCGAACGACGCGGCGGTCACCGGCGGCTCCACCTGGTACACGGCCACCGAGCAGAAGCCCGCGCTGCTGTGGAAGACCGCCGCCGCCTCGCTGGTGAGCGCGAAAGTCATCCTCACCGCCAACGACAACGACTTCGCCGGGCGGCCGCCGCTGGAGGTGAAGCTGCACGTGACGCTGAACGGCGGCAGCGAGGACATCGTCTTCATCGTGCTGCACATGAAGGCGTTCAACGACGTGGCCAGCTGGCAGCGCCGCCAGAACGCCGCGGTCGCGCTGAAGTCGTACCTCGACGCCACCTATCCCACGCAGAAGGTGATCGTGGTAGGCGACTGGAACGACGACGTGGACACCTCCATCACCGCCGGCCAGCCCAGCCCCTACGCCAACTTCGTCGCCGACGCGGCGCGCTACTCCTTCCCCACGACGGCGCTGACGAACGCGGGGATCGCCTCGACCGTGAGCTTCACGGACATGATCGACCACCAGCTGGAGACCAACGAGCTGGCGGCGACGTACGTGGCGGGCTCGGTGAAGGTCTACCGCGTCGACTCCTACATCTCCAGCTACGGGACGACCACCTCCGACCACTACCCCGTGCTCAGCCGCTACACCTACGGCGGCAGCGCGCCCTCGCTCACCGTCACCTCGCCCAACGGCGGCGAGTCGTGGGCGGGCGGGAGCAGCCACGCCATCACCTGGACGGCGTCGGGGATCGCCAACGTGAAGATCGACTACACGCTGGATGGCGGCACAACGTGGACGGCGGTCACCTCCAGCACCAGCGCGGCGGCGGGGAGCTTCACCTGGACGGTGCCGGCGACGGCCAGCACGAACGCGAAGGTGCGCGTGACCGACACGGGGTCCGCGACGAGCGACGCGAGCAACGCGGCGTTCACCATCACCGCGTCCACGACGCCGGCGAAGGTGATCATCAACGAGATCCTGGCCAACGAGGCGGGGAGCGACGTGAACGGCGAGTTCGTGGAGATCGTGAACGTGGGCGGCACCGCGGCCTCGATCGGCGGGTGGACGATCAGCGACGCCACCGGCGTGCGCCACACCTTCGCCGCGGGGACCTCGCTGGCCGCGGGGAAGGCAATTGTCGTCTACGCGGCCGCATCCGCCATCCCCGCCGGGGTGACGAACGCGGTGGGATCGTCCACCGGCGCGCTGAGCCTGGCCAACGGCGGCGACTCGGTGATCCTGAAGAACGGGGGGACGACGATCGACAGCTTCGCCTACTCGTCGTCGCTCGCGGGAACGGACGGGGTGTCGATGAACCGCAGCCCGGACGCCAGCGCCACCGGCACCTTCGTGCTGCACACCAGCATCAGCAGCCTGGCCTCGTCGCCCGGGAAGCACGCGAACGGCACCGCGTTCTGATCGGCGCGACGTAAAAGGACAGCCTCACGCGGAGACGCGCAGGCGCGGGGAGCTCCCCGCGCCTCCGCGTCTCCGCGTGTGACATTTCGGGAGGTCGGGGGATGCGCATCCGGAGCGCGCCGTCGCGGGTGCGTGAGGGGTGGAGGCGAGACGGGAGAAGGGGAGGACGCAAAGGGTTCGATGGCGCCGGCGTACCGGAATCAGGCGTTCCTTCAATGGGATGGCCGTGTTCGCACGGTGAACGGAAGGACGCTTGATTTCAAATCGGTTGCAGATATACTTGCCATCCCCACCGTGCTACCGGTGGCGGAATCGGCGCGCGGTCAGGCGCCGCTGGCCAGGCGCGGGGCACCTCCGGTCCGTCCCGCGCGCAGTCCCCTTCACGCAACGCGGCTCCAGCCGCCCGGACCCCGGTCCGCGGCGGCATCCCCCACCCGGGATTCGCGTTCATCCGCAGCAGCATTCCGATCGCGCCGGGCAACCGCGGCGTGCGCGCCGCATCTCCCGGCAAACATCCCACTCCCATGGAGGACCCCATGAGCGAGAGGACCGATTCCCTTCCCGAAGTGATGGACCGCCCCGCCAGCCGCCGCCAGTTCCTGGGCAAGGCCGCCGCGACCGCCGTGGCCGCGTCGGCCATTCCCGCCGTGCTGGCCGCCTGCGGCGAGAGCGCCACCGCCAGCGACGAGACGCACACCGCGGTGTCGAACACGCTGCGCGCGTCGCTCAGCGGCGGGCGCGACCCGGGCGTGACGCTGCACAAGATGATGGCCGTGGTGCTGGGCGCGTCGACCGACGTGACCATTCCCGCGCTGGAGAAGGGCACCACCACCAGGTACCTGCAGCGGGTGATCACCAACACCAGCCGCACCGGCACCGGGCTGGCCACGGTGCTGAAGGCGTCGTACAAGTTCACCGACGCCGCTGGGACGACGGTGCAGGTGATCGTGCAGGACGGCAACGGGAACAAGTGGGCGGCGCGCCGCATCTCGGTGCAGGGCGACCTGGTGCTGGCCATGAAGGACGCGCTGGCCACCAACACCCGCGTGGACGGCGTACTGAAGGACAGCGCCACGGTGGGCAAGCCGGTGATCGCGGTGAGCAAGTCGTCGGTCATCGCCTTCCAGGACAGCGTGGCCAGCGACTACTACGGCAACCACGTGGACATCGCCGCCCGCGGCATGAGCGACTTGTTCAACACCCAGGTCGCCGGCATCAACATCGCCTCGGTCACGCGCGACCTGAACCGCTGCTGAGCGGCGCCACCGCGTGAACGCGACGGCCCGGCCGCCCTCTTCGGCGGCCGGGCCGTTTTGTTGTCGGGGGATGTGATTCGGCTTGGCACCTGGCTTCCGCACCGGCGGCTGAATCCGCAGCAACAACCACGGGAAGCCTCGCAAACCGTGCGAGGCTGTTCGGATCGGAAGCCGGTTCCGTGCTGCGGAGGCAGCCCGCCTTTGATCCGCCCCGGCGCACCCCGCACTGCACCCACCCCGACGTCATCCTGAGGCCGGCCACACCGCAACTGGAATCAACACCACACCTTGCAGGCCGAAGGATCTGTGGGCGCGGCAGCACGGTCCGTCCGGGAACCGCGCCCATGCTTGTGCGATGCAGTCACGGCGCGATTCCGAGGTTGACGTGCTGGATCGGCGATAGATCCTTCGGCCTGCAAAATCTTGTGTGGACGCCGGTTCTGGCGTGGCCGGCCTCAGGATGACGTCTGAGGGGGAGGATTGGAGAGCCATCTCTCGAGGATCCGTCAGCTCTTCTTTTCTCCCATCTCCAGCAGGACCTCGGCGAGCGCGTTGACGTAGGGCTCGTTGAGGATGGTGCCGTGGGTGCCGCCCACGTGGTGGGTGGCGGTGCCGCCCAGCGCCAGCGCGCTCCAGAACTCGTGGCCGTCGGAGTGGCCGCGCTCGTTCTCGCTTCCCGTGGTCTGGAAGTAGGTCAGCGCGCCGGGGTACGGCCGCGGCGTGTAGGCCGTCTGCGCGAGGAGGTTGGAGGCGCGCAGCCGCGTGAGCGCCAGGATGTCGTCGACGCGCGACTCGTCCAGCAGCACCGGCGCGGCCATGCGCACGATCATCTGCCGCACCTGCTCGCGCCCCTCGTACGCGCGCAGATCGTCCACGTCCACCCGCGCGGCGGCGCCGTATCCCGCCACGCCGGCGACCGTGTGCCACACCACCTCGGCCGGGTCGCCGGGGTCCATGCGGATCGTCTCGGGCGTGTGCGGCGCGGTGTCGAAGAGGGCCAGCACGTCCACCTCCTCGCCCGCGGCGGCCAGCTGCTGCGCCATCTCCCACGCCACCACGCCGCCGAACGACCAGCCGCCCAGCCGGTACGGCCCGCGCGGCCGCATCTCCCGGATCGCCGCCACGTAGTACGCCGCCATCTCCTCGATCGCCGCGATCGGCGTCTCCCCGCGCTGCACGCCCAGCGGCTGCAGCGCGTAGACGGGCTGCTCCGTGGCCAGCAGCACCGCCAGGCCGCGGTAGCAGACCACGTGGCCGCCGGCGGGGTGCGCCAGGAAGAGCGGCGGGCGCTCGCCGAAGGTCTGCAGCGGCACCAGCGGCAGCCGCACCGCGTCGCGCCGCCCGCCCACGGCCTGCGCCATCTCGGCCAGCGTCGGCGCCTGCAGCAGCTCGGCCACGGCAACGTCGGTCCCCAGCGCCTCGCGGACGCGGGCCACCAGGCGCATGGCCAGGATCGACTGGCCGCCCAGATCGAAGAAGTCGTCGTGCACGCCCACGCGCTCCACGTCCAGCACCTGCGCCCAGATCTCCGCCAGCCGCACCTCCACCTCGTTGCGCGGCGGGACGTACTCGGACTGCGGCACGGCGCCCTCGCCGTCGTACTCGGGGAGCGCGCGGCGGTCCAGCTTGCCGCTCCCGGTGCGCGGGAGCGCGTCCGTCCACACGAACGCGGCGGGAACCATGTACTCCGGCACCCGCTCGCGCATCCACGCGCGCAGCTCCGCCGCGGAAGGCTTGTCCCCGCCCGCGAAGACGGCGTAGGCGACCAGCCGCCGCCCCGCGCCCGTCTCCCCGCGCGCCGTCGCCGCCGCCTCGGCCACCGCTGGATGCGCGGCGAGCGCCTGCTCCACCTCCTCCAGCTCGATGCGGTAGCCGCGCACCTTCACCTGCGCGTCGGCGCGGCCCAGGTAGTCGAGCTGTCCGTCTTCCCGCCAGCGCCCGCGGTCCAGCGTGCGGTACATGCGCGAGCCCGGCGCCCCGTACGGGTCGGGGCGGAAGCGCTCGGCGGTGAGCGCGGGGCGGGCCGCGTAGCCGCGCGCCACACCGGCGCCGGCTGTCCACACCTCGCCGGGAATCATCGCCCCCGCGTGCCGAAGGAGCAGGTCCAGCACGTACAACCGGCCACCGGTGATCGGCTTCCCCACGAACACCCGCTCGTCCAGCGAGTCCAGGACGGCGCACGTCGTGTACGTCGTGTCTTCCGTCGGCCCGTACAGATTCAGCACGCGCTGCACGGCGGGGACGGAGTGGAGCTCGCGCACCAGCGGCAGCGGCACCGGCTCGCCGCCCAGGAGGACCGTCCGCACGTGCGGCGGAAAGCGCTCCTCGCGCAGCAGCTCCGCGGCGGCGGTGGGCACCATCGCGGCGGCCAGGACGGGCGGGGCGGCGGGGGGGATAACCGAAAGCGCGTTCTCCACCAGCACCAGCGTGCCGCCCCAGACAAGCGTCCCCCAGATCTCCGCGATGGAGACGTCGAAGGTGACCGAGGTCGATCCCAGCACCCCCGCGCGCTCCTCGTCCGTCAGCAGCCCGCGCATCCACTCCAGCATGGCCACGGCGGAGCGGTGCTCGATCTCCACCCCCTTGGGGCCGCCCGTGGACCCGGAGGTGAAGATGACGTACGCCAGGTTTTCGGGGAGGGAGATGGGGAATGGATCGCCGTCGCACCCGCCGTCCAGCGATGCGGGGTCGATCACCCGCACGCCCTCCCTCCCCCCGAACGACGCGCGCGCCGCCCCGCCGCCGAGGGCGATCCGCGCGCCGGAGAGGCGGAGCACGGCGTGGTGCCGCGCGGAGGGATGCGCCGGATCCAGCGGGACGTACGCCGCGCCCGCCTTCATCACCCCCAGCATCGCCGCGATCAACAGCGGCGTGCGCTCCAGGCAGACGGCGACGCGCGACTCGGGCCCGATCCCCATCCCGCGCAGCCCGTGGGCGATGCGGTTCGCGCGCCGGTTCAGCTCCGCGTACGAGACTCGCTCATCCTCCCACACCAGCGCCGTCCGCTCCGGTGACGCCGCCGCCTGGCGCTCCACCAGCTGGGGGATGCAGAGCTCCGCGGGCGCGGCGGGGGGCGCGGCGCTCCACCGCTCCACCGTGCGCAGCTCCGACGCCCACGCCAGGCGGATCTCGGAGACGGGCCGGTCGGGCTGCATCGCCAGCGTTCCCAGCGCCGCCTCGAGGTGCGTGGCCATGCGGCGGATGGTGAGCGGATGGAAGAGCGCGGTGGAGAACTGGAAGGCCGCGCCGAGGTGGTCGCCGCGATCCTCAACGGCCAGCGTGAGGTCGAAGATCGCGGTGAGCGAATCCAGGTGCAGCGGCTCGACGGCGACGCCGGGGAGCGCGAGCGAGGAGGCCGGCGCGTCGGCCCAGGTGAGCACCGCCTGCACCAGCGGCGCCCGGCTGAAGTCGCGCCGCACGCCGGCGATCTCCACGATGCGGTCGAACGGGAGCGCGGCGTGCTCCTGCGCACCGACGGCGGCCACGTGCGCGCGGCGCACCAGCCCGGCCGCGGTGGGGTCGCCCTCCAGCCCGATGCGCAGCGGCAGCGTGTTGGCGAAGAAGCCGGCGATGGCCTCCAGCTCCGGTCGCGGACGGTTGGCCAGGAGGGTGCCGATCAGCAGGTCCTCCTCGCCCGCGTAGCGCGAGAGCAGGAGCGCGAACGCGGCGGCGGCGACGGCGAAGGGCGTGGCGCCCTCCCTTCGGGCCAGCGCGCGGACGGCGGCGGTCACGTCCGCGGGGATGTCGAAGGTCCACTTCTCCCCGTCCCACGCCTGCACGGGGGGACGCGTGCGGTCGGGAGGGATCTCCAGCACGTGGCGGGTGCCGTCGAGCTGGCCGCGCCAGTACGCCTCCTCCTTCGCCGGATGCGGCGCGTCCGGACGCTGCTGCCACGCCGCCCAGTCGCGGAAGCGCAGCGGCAGGGCGGGGAGATCGGCCGCCGTGCCGCGGAGGCGGGCGGCGTAGAAGGCGCTCAGGTCGCGCAGCAGCACGCCGGTGGACCAGCCGTCCGCGGCCAGGTGATGGAGGCCGAGGAGGAGGCGGAAGTCCGCGTCGCCCTCGCGGACCAGGAGCGCGTGGAAGGTGTCGCCGCGGGCAAGGTCGAAGGTGCGCCGGGCGAAGTCGTCCATCTGGTAGTTGGCCTCGCTCTCCGCCCACTCGTCGCCGCGGAGGTCCAGGACGCGCGGCTCGAACGCCGCCCCGTCGCCCACCACCTGCACGGGAATGCCCGCGCTCTCGCGGAACGCCGTGCGCAGCGCCTCGTGGTGGGCGACCACGTCGCGCAAGGCGCCCATCAGCGCATCCACATCGACGGGCCCGCGCAGGCGGAACCCTATGGGGATGGTGTAGATGGGGCGATGCGGCGCGAGCTGCAGGAGATACCAGAGCCGCCGCTGCTCCGCGCTGAGCGGCGCCGCCGCCCCGGCGATGCGCGGGATCGGCTCGGCGGCCGCGGGCGCCATGCGCAGCCGTTCGAGGAGCGCGCGCTTGGCCGGCGACAGCGCGCCGAGGCGGTCGTGCAGGTCGGTCATTCGGAGCGGGGCAGGGCGGGGCGCGGTGGGGGATGCGTGGAACGATAACTCTCGCGCGGCGGGGTTGAAAGGCGGCTGAAGTCGCGGCAACAACCACGGAAAGCCTCGCAAACTGCGCGAGGCTTCAACAGCAACGAGTCGCCGCCCCGCGGATGGTTCGGCGCGGCGGCGATTCGATTGGCAGTGGTGCGCGATCAGCGCTTGACGGTGCCCTTCGTGTGGAACGGGGGCTTCACCACCTCGGCGGGGACGGCGCGGTCGCGGATGACGATGCCGATCTCCGTCCCCGGCTTGGCGGCTTCCGGCGGGACGTACGCCATCCCGATCCCCTCGCCCAGCGTGGGGCTGAGCGTGCCGCTGGTGACCTCGCCCACCGTCTGGCCGTTGAACGTCACCGTGTAGTGCGGGCGGGGGAAGCCGCGCTCCTTCAGGCGGAAGCCGACGAGCCGCCGCTTGACGCCGGCCTCCTTCTGCCGCGCCAGCGCCTCGCGCCCGACGAAATCTCCCTTGTCCAGCTTCGTGACCCAGCCCAGGCCGCCCTCCAGCGGAGTGTGGCCGTCGTCCAGGTCGTTGCCGTACAGCGCCATCCCCATCTCCAGCCGCAGCGAGTCGCGGCTTCCCAGGCCGGTGGCGATCAGCCCGTCCGCGGCGCCGGTCTCCAGCAGCTTGCGCCAGAGCGCGGCGGCCTGGGCGGCGGGAACGTACAGCTCGAAGCCGTCCTCGCCGGTGTAGCCGGTGCGGCTGATGATGGCGGGAACGCGGTCCACCAGCCCCTCCTCGAAGTGGTAGTAGCGGATCGCGTCCAGATCCGTCTCCGTCAGCCGCGCCAGGATCTCCGGCGCCTTCGGGCCCTGCAGCGCCAGCAGGGCGATGTCGTCGGTCCTGTCCTCCAGCTCGGCGCCGATCTCGGCGGCCCAGCGGCGGGCCCAGTCCCAGTCCTTGTGCCGGTTGGCGCCGTTCACCACCAGCATGTAGTGCCCGGGAAAGCGGTAGACCAGCAGGTCGTCGATCACCATCCCCTGCTCGTTCACCATGGTGCTGTACTGCGCCTGCCCCACGGCGAGCCGCGACGCGTCGTTGGTGGTGATGTGCTGCACGAAGTCCAGCGCGCGCCGCCCGCGCACCTCGAACTCGCCCATGTGCGACACGTCGAACAGGCCGGCGGCGCTCCTCACTGCGTTGTGCTCGGCGGTGATCCCGCTGGGGTACTGCACCGGCATCTCGTAGCCGGCGAAGGGGACCATCTTCGCGTTCAGGCGCAGGTGCTCGGCGTGGAGCGGGGTGCGCTGAAGGGTCTGCGTCGCGTCGGCCATCGTTCAAGCAATCGCGGGTTGGGAGATGCGGATCCGGGCGGCCAAGCTAACACCCGGGGATGGCGGACGCGAGCCACGTTCCAGCGTCTCCAGGCATCGCTGGATCTCACGCGGAGACGCGGAGACGCGGAGGCGTTCGCCCTGCACCTCCGCGTCTCCGCGGCTCGCGTGAGTTCAACGATCGCTGGAGGAAGCGAGAACGCGGAATCAACGTCGTCGTCCGCTTCCGATGTTTGCTCCCGGTGGCGCGAACGGGTTGTGGGGATTAGCTTTGCATCAGCGCCGCCCGGCGCACGCGCGGGTTCCCCACCCCGCCCCGCATCTCCATCTCCATCATCCAACCCCCCGCACTCCCATGAGATTCGACCGCGCGAAGTTCATCGCCTCGTACACGGCCGCGTTCGGCGCGCCCACGCAGGCGCAGACCGACGGGCTGAACGAGATCCTGGCCGCCGCCGAGGCCGATGCCCAGATCAGCGACATCCGCTGGCTGGCCTACATGCTGGCCACGGTGAAGCACGAGTGCGCCGACCGCTGGAAGCCGATCGAGGAGTTCGGGAAGGGGAAGGGGCGCAAGTACGGCAACCCGGTCACGGTGACGGATCCGGCCGGGAAGCAGTTCACCAACGTGTACTACGGCCGCGGCTACGTGCAGCTCACGTGGGACTGGAACTACCGGCAGTTCGGCAGCTTCCTGAAGAACCGGCTGCTGTACGAGCCCCAGCTGGCGCTGGACGCGGACATCGCCTACCAGATCATGTCGTACGGGATGCGCAACGGATCGTTCACCGGCGCCAGGCTCGGCCGCTTCATCAACGATGCCGGCTGCGACTACGTGAACGCCCGCAAGATCATCAACGGGATGGACCAGGCGCAGCGCATCGCCGGGTACGCGACGAAGCTGGAGAAGGTGCTGCGCGACAGCGTGATCGCGGCCGTTCCCGGCGGCGTGCCGGCGCTTCCGCAGACCGGGCCCGCGCCGCAGCCGGCCCCGGCCGCGGGCGGCGCGAGCTTCATCGTGGCCACCACGCTGAACATCCGCAGCGGCCCGGCGGCGTCGAACGCGGCGGTGGCCGGAAGCCCGCTGCCGAAGGGCACCGTGGTCACCGCGCTGGCCGACCAGGGCGGGTGGAAGCAGGTGCGCGCGCAGGGAACGGTGAACGGTGTCGCGGACGTGACCGGATGGGTGGCCGCGCAGTTCCTGCAGCCCGCACCGGCGACCGCGGGGGTCTGATTCGCCGGGGCGCAGCGATCGCGAAAGGCGGTTGAAACCGCGGCAACAACGGCCCGAAGTCCGCCTTCGCGGACTCGCGAGGATGTATTCGCGCGTCTGGGACACATCCTCGGGGCCCGGAAATCCAGCCAGCATTGAGCGAAGCCGGTGCGCCGCGGCAATGCCGGGGAGGGAGTCCGCGAAGGCGGACTTCGGGCCGTTGTTGCCGCGAATTCCATTCGCCCTTCAATGGCGAGGAATCGCGCGGTCACGGTTGGGCGCTCTTGTTCTTCCTCGCGGACGTCTTCTTCTTCGGCGTGGCCGTCTTCTTCTTCGCCGCGGAGGTTTTCTTCTTCGCCGGCGCGGGTTTTTCGGGGAGGTCTTCGTCATCCCCATCGTTCCGCTCGTCCGTGGCGAATTCCTCGGGGACGGCGAAATCCGCAAGCGCCTCGCCGTACTCGTCGAAGAGCGGGGGCGGGGCGGGGGCGGGCTTCCCCTCGACCATCGCCTGCAGCATCAGCGCGTTGGCGACGGCCTTGCCGCGATAGTGGTTGTTGGTGACGACGAACACGTCGTCCGTCGCGGGCTCCCGCGCCAGCTCCTGTGTCCGCGCCGCCCACGGCTGCAGCTCGTGCGGGGGATACAGATAGTTGTAGCGCGCGTCGCGGCCCGCGTCCTTGCGAAACCAGTCCTGGAAGTTGCGGCCGTGCACGCGCACATACCCCACGCGCGAGGTCGCGACCGCGCTGGGCTTGATGGAGTCGTGGAAGAGCGGCTGGTCGATGTTCACGAACCCGATCCCCCGCTCCATCAGCTCCTCGTAGAACGCCGCCACGTTCCAGCTCTCGTGCCGCACCTCCAGCACCAGCGGGTACTGGCCGAAGGTGCCCACCACGTCCGCCACCCACTCGCGGTTCTCGTCCGTGCGGCGGAACGACCAGGGGAACTGGAGAAGGACGGCGCCGAGCTTCCCCCGCTCCATCAGCGGGTCGAAGCCGGCGCGCACCTCGTCCACCTCGGCCTGCGTCCACGCGGAGGTGCGCTTGTGCGTGAAGCGCTGGTAGAGCTTGGCGGTGAAGCGGAAATCGGGGTTGTGCGCCACCCGCCGCGCCCAGCTCTCCGCCGTGGTCGCCCGCGCGGGGCCGTAGAAGGTGGAGTTGATCTCGATCGTGTCGAAGTAGTGCGCCAGGTACCCCAGCGGGTCGAAACCCTTCGGGCGGGAGGTGGGATACACGATTCCCTCCCAGTCCTTGTACTGGAACCCGGCCGGCCCGTAGCGGATCATGCCGCCCGGGCGGCGCAAGGTCCGGACCGGGGGACCACCCATCGCCCCCGCGGGTAAACCCCGGCACCCGAAAAACAAAGCTCGACGAAGTCCGGGAGATGCCTTGTTCCGCGCATCTCAAGAATCCGTAGTCCGGGAGATTCGAGAAGGATGATCAGCACACGCAGCATCGGCCTGCTGGCGGCCGTTCCCGCGCTCCTGCTGGGCGCTGCCGGAGCGCGTCCCGGCATCCGCCACGCCGCCGCGCCGGCGGACGCGCGGATCCCGGCGCTCGCCTCCGCGTTCGCCGCACGTCCGGCCGCCGCCGCGCCGAAGCACCGGGAGCCGCCCGAGGAGGCGCGCGCGCTGTGGGTGAACCGGTGGGACTACGGCTCGGCCGAGACGATCGCGCAGGTGATGGAGATCGCCAGCCGCGCGCACTTCAACATCGTGTACTTCCAGGTGCGCGGGCCGTCGGACGCGCGCTACCGCTCGGAGCTGGACCCGTGCTCGGCGCGGCTCTGCGGCCGTCTGGGCGGCCAGCCGGGGTGGGACCCGCTGGAGGTGGCCGTCCGCGAGGCGCACGCGCGCGGGCTGCAGCTGCACGCGTGGCTGAACGCGCTGTCGGGGTGGGATTCGCAGTCGGGAAGCCTCTGCCGCGGGCTGACGCCCAGCCTGCCGGGGAACCCCGACCACGAGCTGATCGCGCACCCCGAGTGGGCCATGCGCACGCGGCGCGGAGCGCCGCAGGCGTGCCCGAACGACGAGGAGTACGTCTTCCTCTCCCCCGGCTACGCGGGGGTGCGGACGCACCTGGCGCGCGTGGCCGCAGACGTGGTGCGCCGCTACGCGGTGGACGGCGTGCACCTGGACCGCATCCGCTACCCCGGCCCGGAGTTCGGGTGGGATTCGGCAAGCCTGGCCGAGTTCGGGCGCGACCCGTCGGCCGACCCGGCGGGGTGGTCGCGCTTCCGCCGCGAGCTGGTGGACCGCACCGTGCGCGAGGTGCACGACAGCATCCGCGCGGTGCGCCCGGTGCCGCTCTCGGCGGCGGTGTGGCCCATCTACGACCGCGCGCGCTTCGGCTGGCCCTCGTCCAGCGGCTCGGCGGACTTCTTCCAGGACACCTGGACGTGGGCGCGCGACGGCTACCTGGACGTGGCCGTGCCGATGACCTACTTCTACGTGGCCGACCAGCCGTGCACCTACCTGCGCCGCCGCCCCGGCGCGGAGCCCAACCCCGACTGGATGTGCATGGTGCGCGACCACGTGGCGGGGATGCGCCCCACCGGCCGCCACGTCTACGCCGGCATCCTCGCGGGCCTGGGCTACGCCGAGGTCGAGAAGCAGATCCGCATCGGGCGCGAGCTGGGGGTGAACGGGTTCTCGTTCTACTTCTACAGCACCGTCGCCGAAAGCGGCCTCTGGCGGCGCCTGGGCGAGGGCCCGTTCCGCGAGCCCGCCCGCGTCCCCCGCATGGACTGGCTCACCCCGCAGATCTGAATAGCGATTCGAGGGCGACGCGCACCCTGCGTCCGCCCTCGAAGCACCGAAGCCTCGCGTGGTTTGCGAGGCTTTCCGTCGTTGTTACTGCGGCCTCAGGCGCCTTCCCCACACGAGAATAGTTGACTCCGTCAATCATCCTCCTTATCTCAGAATTGTCACGCATTCACCGAGACAGGGAGATGGCGATGGATCCGGCCGAGATGGAGGCACAGATCGCGGCGATGCGGCGCTTCAACCGCTTCTACACGCGGAGGGTGGGCGCGCTGGGGGAGGGGCATCTCCAGACGCAGTACACGCTTACCGAGGTGCGAGTGATGTACGAAGTCGCGCACCAGGACCGCATCACCGCGTCGGAGCTGGGGGAGCGGCTGGCGCTGGACGCGGGGTACCTCAGCCGCATCCTCACCCGCTTTCAGGAGCGTGGGCTCGTCTCCCGCACGCCGTCGGAGAAGGACGCGCGGCAGGCGCACCTGTCGCTGACCGGCGCCGGGCGCGAGGAGTTCGCGCGCCTGAACGCCGCGGCCGAGGGGGAGATCGCGGAGATGCTGCGGCCGCTTGCGGAGGACGACCGCCGCTCGCTGGTCGGCGCGCTGCAGCGGGTGGAGCGGCTGCTGGGCGGCCGCGCGGACGCGCCCATCACCCTGCGCGAGCACCGGCCGGGCGACATGGGATGGATCGTCCACCGCCACGGCGTGCTCTACTGGCGGGAGTACGGGTGGGACGAGCGCTTCGAGGCGCTGGTGGCGCGCGTGGCGGCCGGCTTCATCGACGAATTCCAGCCCGGCCGCGAGCGCGCCTGGATCGCCGAGCGCGAGGGGGAGATCGTGGGCTCCGTCTTCTGCACCCGGATGTCGGAAGACGTGGCGAAGCTGCGGCTGCTGCTGGTGGAGCCGTCGGCGCGGGGGGTGGGGCTGGGGCACCGCCTGGTGGACGAGTGCATCCGCTTCGCGCGGGAGGCGGGGTACCGCAAGCTGGTGCTGTGGACCAACAGCGTGCTGCTGGTGGCGCGGCGGATCTACGCGCGCGCCGGGTTCCGGATGGTGCAGGAGGAGGAGAACGACCACTGGGGCCTTCCCCTCATCGCCGAGACCTGGGAGCTGGAGCTGTGACGCCGGACTTGGCAATCACCCGCATCACAAACGCACGGAGAGACGTCATCCTGAGGCCGGCCACACTGTAATTTGCCTCCGCGCGAGCGCTCGCAGGCCGAAGGATCCATAGGCGAGACCGCACGTGCGCCTCCGGGTTGCGCGATCGATCCCCGAATCGGGCACGACGCTCCGTCACCGCGCGATCATCTGCTGGATCAGGTAGATGGCGAACAGCGCGATCATGGGCGACAGGTCGAACATCCCCGTGCGCGGCAGGACGGAGCGGATGGGCGACAGGATGGGATCCGTGACGCCGCGCACGAACTGCACGAACGGGTTGCGGCTCACCGGGCTGGCCACCCACGACAAAATCACCCGCGCCACAATCAGCAGCTCGACGATGCTGAGCAGCTGGTAAAGAACGTACCATCCCACGATCCACCTCCGTTCGTTGTCATCGCCGATTGTGCCGGATGCCGCATCACCCCCGATGGCCGAGCCCGGCGGGGGGAGGCTCAGTGTGGATTGAAGGGCGATTGAAATCGCGGCAACAACGGCCCGAAGTCCGCCTTCGCGGACTCCCTGTCCGGCATCTCCGCTCGCGCCACCCCGGGCGATTTCCCCTGCCCGTGAATCCCCCCTACGGGAGCAGCGGCGGTTTTGTTACGCGCCCTGGTCGCCGCCGGGGCCGAGGAAGACGACGATGGGCGGCTCCAGCCCCTTCGCGGCGTCCTGCAAGCGCTGCGGGGTCAGGCGGGTGAAGTCCACCAGCGTGGCGGTGCGGTCGCCCAGCAGCGCCGAGCGGGCCATCTGCGCCGCGCGCGCCTCGGGAAGGTCCAGCTCCAGCAGCCGCTCGCCGCGGTAGCGCCGCAGCCGGTCGTTGAACACGCCGGGCGAGAGCGCCTGGTCCGCGTAGTCGCCCACCGCCTGCCGCAGCTGCCCGGCCCACTGCTCGGCCTCGCGCGGCGGGATGACCACCGTCAGCCGCACCTCGCCGCCGCCGGCGTACTGCACGACCTCGGCGCGGCTGTTGTAGACGGAGCGCCGGCTGGGCCCGAAGCTCACGCGGTCCAGCGCCAGGTGCGCCAGCATCCGCAGCGCCTCGACGTCGGCGTCCGGCCCGAAGCGCCAGGTGGCCGACACCCAGGTGGTGATGGAGTTGTAGTCCGCGTGCACCGCGCTCTCGGCCGGCGCGGGGGGCGGCACGCTGTCGCCGCGCAGCTCGCCGGGCGGCATGTGCGGCGCCAGCACCTCGCGCACCTCGTCCTCCGACACCGGGCCGACCACGGCCACGACGGTGCGCTCCGGGGTGAACTGGCCGCGCAGGAAGGCGTCCACCTGCGACACGCGGATGCGGCCCACGGCGGCCGGCGTGCCCACCGCGGGGCGCCCCCACGGGTGGTCCGCGCCGTAGACCGCCTTCTCGCGCTCGCGCTCCAGCGCGTCGGCGGGGCTGGACTCGCGCGCGCCCAGCTCGCGCACGATGGCCGAGCGCTGCCGCACCGTGGCCGCGCTGTCGACGGGGTCGCGGAAGAGCGCCACCATCAGCACGCGCGTGGCCTCGGCCCAGGCGTCGGGCGCGGCGGTGAGGGTGAAGCCCACGCCGTCCTTCTGCGGGTCCACGTCCAGGTGCGCGCCCAGCGAGTCCAGCACGCCGCGCGCGGGATCGGTCACCGCGCGCGCGGCCAGGTACGAGATCCCCGCCTGCCCCTCGGGCTCGTCCGCCGAGCCGACGCCGACCAGCACCTGCACGGCGACCACGGGCGTCCCCGGCTCGGTGCGCACGAAGATGCGGTCCTGCGCCCAGGTGGGGCCCGCGAGCGCGACCAGCGCCAGCGCGGCGCCGGCGGCCGCGCGGAAGATGCGGAGGCTCGTCATCAGCGGCGCTGCGCGGCGGGGATGCGCTGCGGCGGCACGTACACCTTCGCCGGGTCCGCCGCGCCGAGCGACTCCAGCACGCGGCGCACGTCGTCCTCCGTCACCTCGCCCAGCTCGGCGTAGAACTGCTGCACCCCGTCGCCGCCCGCGCCACGGTCCGCGAACTCGCCGATCAGCTCCGCCATCCGCTCGGGCGAGCGGGAGAGGAAGAGCAGGTCGCGCCGCACCGATGCCGCCGCGTCGCGCACCGCATCCGCGTCCACGTTCCCCGCGAGCGTCGTGAGCGCACCGTCGACGGTGCGACGCGCGGCGGGAACGAGCGAGTCCGGCGTGGCGACGACCAGGGCCAGCGCCTGCCCGTGGTGCGTCCACCAGTGCTCCACGTCCACCGACGAGCGGGTCATCCGCCGCCGCAGGTACGAGCGGAGGAGGCGCGCGGTGACGGAGAGGGCCGCCGGGTCGGCGTCGGTGGCCGCCCACGCCGAGCCGATCCACCCGCGCGTGGCCTGCGGGGTGTCGGCCTCGAACGAGGGGACGGTGTCCTCCGGCAGGAACGCCGGCCCGCGCGACGCCGGCGGCGGGAGCGAGCGGAAGGCGCGGCGCACCGCGTCCAGCTGCACGTCGCCCACCGCCACGATGGAGACGCGGTCGGGGCGGTAGATCTCGCTCCACACCTCGTCCAGCGGCGCCGACGCCAGCCGCGCGGCGGCCTCGTCCGTCCCTGCCGCGGGAAGGTCGGCGGGGAAGAGCCGGGCGCGCAGCGCGGCGCGGACGTACTGCGGCGCCGTCTCGCGCTCGGCCGCGCGCTCGCCGGAGAGCGCGCCGAGCGCGGCCAGCATCCCCGGCGCGGGGGTGGCCGGCGCGCGGAGCGTGGAGCGCAGGATGCCGGCGAGGTAGTCCAGCTCGGACGCCGGGCCGACCACGGTGTAGACGATGGCGTCGGAGCCGCGGATGGCCTGCACGCGCCCGCCCACCCGCGCCACCTGGTCCTCGAGCGTGGGGAGAAGGAGGTGCTGGAAGAGGTGCCCCGCGCCCGCGTACCCCGGCGGGTCGTCGGCCTGGATGGAAAGGCGCAGCGCCACCGTGGGGAGCGCCGGCTGTCGGTGCACGGTCACGGCGGGCGCGTCCTGCGCCGCGTCGGGCGGCCGCGCGTGCGAGGTGTCGGGCGCCGCCGCCAGGGCGAGCGCGAGGGCTGCGGTCAGCATCATCTGGCTACGGATACGAAAAGAAAGGAGCGCACCGGGCGCTCCGCCCCAAACTACGTCATCCGCTCCCGCGGTGCGAACCCGTCATCGTCCGATCCCCGGCAGGTGGATCGAACCGGGACGAAGACGATGGATGGCGGCGTGTCGCATCGCGGGAGCGCCGCTATCTTCATCCCGACCCGATTCCATCTCCTTCCCCATCGCCCCAGCGACATGCGATCGATGATTCGCAAAAGCGCGTCGTATCTGCTCGCGTTCGCGGCGATCGGGTGCGCTCCGCAGCAAGCGGGGAATGCGCCGCCGCCGTCCGCCGCGCCCGGGGCGGCCACGGAGGCGATCCGGCCCGTGGTGGCACATCACCAGCACCTGCTGAGTCCCGCGCTCGCGGCGCGGTCCGCGGCCCGGTCGCAGCTCCCCGCCGTGGACGTTCCCGCGGAGCTGGCGCGCGTGCTGGCGGGCCGGGCGGCCGCGTGGAACGACTCGCTCGCGCTGGCGCGGGTCTACGCGCCGGACGCCGTCGTCCTCGATCCGGAGAGCGGGCGCTGGCTGCGTGGCTCCACCGCGGCATCGTTCATGGCGCGATTGTTCGCGCGGCCGTACACCATCACCCCCGTTTCGGTTGCGGTGCAGGGCTCCGCGGCGCACGTGGCGGGCTACTACACGCGGCCGGTGGAGGGGCGGCCGTGGCACTTCGGCCAGGTGCTGCTCGCGCTGCGGAAGGGCGACTACGGCGCGTGGCGCGTCGCCGCGGAGACGGCCACCTTCCCGGCCGACGCCACGCCATCGCAGGTGACGGCGGACCAGCTGATCGCGCAGATGGACGCGGCCGGAGTGCGGCGCGCGGTGGTGCTCTCGCTCGGCTACTCGTGGGGGAGCCCGCTGGCGCCGCCGGTGGACGACGAGTACGGGAAGGTGCGGGCGGAGAACGACTGGACGGCGCGCGAGGTGGCGCGGTATCCGGACCGGCTGGTGGCGTTCTGCGGCGTGAACCCGCTGAAGGAGTACGCGGTGCGGGAGATGGAGCGCTGCTCGCGCGACCTGCACATGCGCGGGCTGAAGCTGCACTTCGGCAACTCGGGGGTGAACGTGCTGAACCCCGAGCACGTGGCCAGGGTGCGCGAGGTGTTCCGCGCGGCCAACCGCCTGGGGATGCCCATCGTGGCGCACCTGTGGACGCGCGACCCGTCGTACGGCGCCGCGCATTCGCGGATCTTCCTGGAGCAGATCCTTCCCGAGGCGCCCGACGTGGTGGTGCAGGTGGCGCACATGACCGACGCGGGCCCCGGCTACGAGGCCGACGCCGCGATGGCGCCGCTGGCCGAGGCCGTGGCCGCGGGCGACCCGCGCACCCGCAACCTGTACTTCGACGTGGCCTCGAACGTGACCATCACCAGCCCGGACCGGGAGCTCGAGCAGCTGGTGCGCCGCATCCGGCAGATCGGCCCGCGGCGCATCCTCTGGGGCTCGGACGGCGGCTGGGGCGGCAACCCGCCGCTGCGCCAGTCGTGGGGCGCGTTCCACGGCATGCTCCCGCTCACCGAGGCCGAGTTCCGCATCATCGCCGGCAACGTCGCGCCATACCTGCGGTGAGCGGCGGTGACAGCCTCCGTGAAGGGCGGCTTCCTGGTCGCATTTTCGCGATTTATGGGATCGGGAGATGGAGAGGGTGACCAGGATGAAGATGGAGATGCAGATCGAGACGGAGATGGAGACACCGCGATGACCCGCCGCCCCATCGTGGCCGCGATCCGCACGCGCGACGAGGAGCCGGAGCCCGAGGGCGAGCTCCGGCTGGACGACTTCCGCGAGGCGCTGGCGTGCTGGACCAGCGGCGTCGCCGTCCTGGCCGTGCGCGACGACGACGACGTGGTGGCCATGACGGTGAGCGCGTTCACCTCGCTGTCGCTGCGGCCGCCGCTGGTGCTGGTGTGCGTGGACGAGCAGGCGGCGCTCCTCCCGTCGCTCGAGGACGCCGGCCGGTTCACCGTCTCCTTCCTCGCCGAGGACCAGCGCCGCCTGGCCCTCAGCTACGCCGACCGCTTCCCGTTCGACCAGGCGATCTCCGCGGCACAGGCCGACCCCGTGCTCCCCGGCGCGCTCGCGGCCCTCGTCTGCTCGGTGGCGGAGATGCACCCCGGCGGCGACCACCGCATCGTCATCGGCCGCGTCGAGCGCGCGGAGATCGGCCGCGACGCGCCGCCGCTCGTCCACCACCGCCGCGAGTACCGCACGCTGGGGTGATGCACGGGGCGGGCGCCGGATCCGGTCTCCGGCGCCCGCCGCCGATCTAAATAAGTAGTCCTAAGTCCTGAGTCCCAAGTCCTGAGTGACGCCGTCCATATTTCCTATGCGACCAAGCACTTAGCACTTAGCACTTAGGACTTAAGACTTAGCGCTTTCCGGCGCCGGTCAGATGATGCAGCGGCACACCTTGTTGACACACTGCCCCACGCCGCCGATGGACGCGCACCAGGTGGCGCATTCGTCCGGGTCGCACGCGCGCGCCTCCCGCGTGGCCGTGGGCGCGGCAACCGCCTGCGCCGCGCCGAACCCGAGCGCCGCCGTGACGGCCGCGGCGCCCGCCCAGCGCCGGATCTTCCGAATCCGTCCCCTCATCTCTCCCTCCCAGGTCGAGGATGGCTCACCGGGCGCCCCGCTACTGCGTGAAGCAGCGGCAGACGCCCTCCACGCACTGCCCGCGCGCGTAGTCCAGCTGCCTGCACAGCAGGTCGCACGCGGGCCCGGCGCACACCCGTGGGCTGTGCGGCGACGGAGCCGCCGGCGCGGCCACCGCCTGCGCCGCGCCGAACCCCAGCGCCGCCGCGACCGCCGCGGCAAGGGTCCAGCGCGACGCCTGGCCGATTCTTCCGCTCATCACCCTCTCCCGTTCACGGGTGGCTCCAGGGGCGCGCTCACAGGTAGCAGCTGCACCCGCCGCCGGTGTTGCAGAAGCCGCCGTGGAACCCCAGCGCGCTGCACACCCGCGCGCACGTCTGGTCGTTGCACACCTGCGCGGGCCCGCTCGCGCGCGCGGGCTGCGCCAGCGTCTGCGCGGCGCCGAAGCCCAGCGCGGCCGTGACCGTGGCTGCGAACGCCAGCTGCCTGATCCGTCCCGTCATCGTCCCCCCTCGTGGTTCGGGTTTCCCTCCCGCCGCCCTCGCGCTACCGTAGCGGGCCGATGAAGCACTCGCACAGCCCGCCGGCGCAGCTTCCGCCGTCGTAGCCGGCGGCCTTGCACTGGCGGCCGCAGTCGCCCGGCTTGCACGCCCGCGCCGCATCCGCCACCGGTGCGCGCGGCGCCGCCACCGCCTGCGCCGCGCCGAACCCCAGCGCCGCCGCGACCACGGCGCCCATCGCCATCTCCCGGATTCTCCTCATCTTCCCTCCCCGGGTTTCAGTAGATGCAGATGCACTGGTCTCCGCCGCAGGTGCCGGAGCGCGCGCCGTCGAGCTTGCAGAGCGCCTTGCAGTCGCCGTTGTTGCACTGGCGCCCGCCCGCCGCCGCCGGTTCCGGCGAAGCCGCCGCCCCGGCCGCGCCGAACGCCAGCGCACCCGCGACCGCCGCCGAAATCGCCCACCGTGCCATGCTTCGCATGTCGGCCTCCCTTCCGGACGTGAGCCCCGGCCCGAGTCGTGCGGCGCCATTCGGCCCTCGCCGCGAAGGGGTTGTGGCGGGGCGGGGCGCGGGCGAAGTTCAGCGCTCCACCGGCACCGAGAGCTGCGCCGGAATTCGCGTGCCGCGGCGGAAAACGGACGCACGGGCCGGTCCGGCCGGGGCGGACGCGCCCGCGGGGGCGGCACATCTTCACTCAGGGGACGGGAGGCGAACGTGGCGGAGAACGGGATGACGACGACCCCCTCGGGGCTGCAGTACCGCGACGACGTGGTGGGCACCGGCGCCGAGGCGAAGTCCGGCAACCACGTGGTGGTGCACTACACGGGAACGCTGCAGGACGGCAAGAAGTTCGACAGCAGCCGCGACCGCGGGCAGCCGTTCCACTTTCCGCTGGGCGCCGGCCACGTCATCCGCGGGTGGGACGAAGGCGTGGCGGGGATGAAGGTGGGCGGCCGCCGCACGCTGGTGATCCCCGCCGAACTGGGGTACGGCGCCCGCGCGGTGGGGCCCATCCCTCCCAACTCCACCCTGGTGTTCGACGTGGAGCTGCTGGACGTGCACGGCTCGCACTGACGCGCGTTCCGGACGACGGCGGCGGGGGCGACGCGGGCATCTGCGCCGCCCCGCCGCGCCCATTCTGGTGCATGGACAAGGTGGCCGTTCATGGGGTGGCGGATGGCATGCGGTGCCGGGCTTTTCGGGATTGGCGCGTACCCGGCGGCAGTTTGGCCGCAGCTTGACAATCTGCTCCCTCGGCGGTAACTCTCGGCTACGGGCAGGCGGCGGGTGCGTCCCGCCGCGACGGCGGGAACGCCTCGCCGCATAAATCTACCCGCCGGCACTCCCGGGCGGGTTTTCTTCTTCCACGCAGAGGGACTTCATAGCAATGGGTCAAACCGCGATCTTCGTGGACGGCGGTTACTTCGACCGCGTGTCGCGCGACTGCGGCTCGCCGCGCATCGACTTCGGGAAGCTGGCCACCGAGCTGTCGCGCCCCGACGACCTGCTTCGCACCTACTACTACCACTGCCTCCCGTACATGAGCCCGGTGCCCACGCCGGAAGAGGAGGAGCGGTACGCCGGAAAGCAGCGGTTCTTCAGCGCGCTGAACCGCCTGAACCGCTTCGAGGTGCGCGAGGGCAAGCTGGAGTACCGCGGCACCGACCGCGAGAGCAACCGCCCCATCTTCGAGCAGAAGCGCGTCGACATCTACCTGGGCGTGGACCTGGTGATGCTGGCGGTGAAGCAGCGGATCCACCGCGCCATCCTGATCACCGGCGACAGCGACTTCCTGCCGGCCATCCGCGCGGCCAAGAACGAGGGCGTGCTGATCCACCTGTTCCACGGCACCGGCCCGCAGCAGCCGCACCGCGACCTGTGGGAAGAGGCCGACGACCGCACGGTCATCACGCCGGACCTGCTGAACACCTTCCTCCTGTCCGAGCGGCCGCAGCAGGAGCCGCGCGGCGAGGGCGGCGGGTTCGAGCGCCACGACCGCGGCGAGCGCCCGGAGCGCCCCGAGCGCACCGTGTTCGAGCGCGGCGAGCGCCCGGTTCGCACGCCGCGGCCCACGTACACCAGCCCGTCCAGCTACGCCCGCGAGACATATCCCAGCGGGCGCGGCTGGCCCGAGGGGCTGCCGGTGGTCGACGAGGACGAGGAAGCGTAAGTCCTCGGTCCAAAGTCCTGAGTGGAACGAGCGCGCGGCCGGCATCCGGTCGCGCGCTCGTTGTCGTTAGGAAGATCGGAAGATCGACAGCGGTCTGGAATCAGCCCCTCACTGCGGCCCCGGGCTGCTCGGCGCCGTCGCGGTGCACCGGCCGGCGGAGATGGCGACGCCCGGCGGCATCCGGTACTCGCAGGTCGACGCCATCCCATTGCGGCGGTTGTACTCGTCCTCGGCGCGCGCCAACTCCGCCAGCTTGGCGAAGAGCGCCGCCGAGTCCGTCGTGGCTGCGCAGTAGACGACGTACGCGCGCGGGCCCCCGCACGGGCGGCTGCCGACCGGCGCGGTGCGGCACTGTCCCGCCGTGCACCCCTCCGTGTGGACCAGCGCCTCCACCTCGCGCTCCAGCCGGGCCATGCGCCCCGTGTCCGCCTCCGCCTCGGACGCCGCGCCCGCATCCGCCACCGGCGCCGCGCGCGGGGACGCGGGGGGAGATGCGGGTGCCCGCGCATGCCCGCCGTCCGCCGGCGCGGGTGCGGGGGTGCACGCCGCGATGCATGCGAGTGCGGCGATTGCCGCGAGCAGCTTTCTTCCGATCCTCATCATCTCCTCCGCGCACAGGTGGGCGATCTCCATCCACCGCCGCAGACGACGCGCCACACGCAAAACGGCGCCGCGGAGAATGCATCTCGCGGCGCCGTCCATCTCCATCCCCCGCCGCGGGCAACCTGGGAAGCAGTACCGGCTGCTCCATAGTCAAGACGGGAAGGTTCACATTGGGTGAGGGGCCTCGTTTGGGTCACTTTGAGATGGAGATGAAAATCACCGCGCCCAGTCTCCACCGGGGCGGCGGCGAAGGGGATGGGAGATGGGGATGAGGCGCGGCTGCCGGGGAAATCGCCGCTTGCCCGTATGCGGCTGGCTCGAAAGGAGATGCGGACGCGGCGGCCGACGGGCCGGGGACGGCGGGCGCGGTGATGCCGTTTCGTGACTCCCCTTGCGCCGCTCGGCCGGGAGCGTATTACTTTCGCCTACCGGGAACACGGACGGCCAGGTGCGGGAGCGGGCGGCGATTCCTTGACATGGTCGAACGCCCGATCTATTAATCCCTGTCACCTCTCAATCAAATCCCCGCCCACACGGGGCTTACGCTCCCCGCCGGGCAAGGCCGTTCCAGACCCAGCCACGCGCATTCCGGAAGTACCGTACGGTGTCACCGTTCCAGCCGGTACGCAGCTAAAGCCACAGGTCCGTCACGCCCGCCAGCACCCGGGCGTTGTATGATCGTCTGCGGGCTCCACGCGCTCTTCACCCCCATGAAAGGAGGCGGCCAGCGAACCCAGGTTTCTTCGCAGAGGGAATCCCGAGCCCGGACCCGGCACCCCGCCGCCCGGCAGCGGATTCCGCGAGAACACTCCGGCGCGGGCCGCGGCGCACCCCGAACGGGCGCCCCGTTCCCGCACACGTGCCGGAACCCCCAATCGTGGCGAGCCCCGCAGTGGGGCCGCCGGAAAACCCAGGAGGACGTTTCATGAGCAGACTCCGCTGGCTATTCGCGATCCTGGTCGCGGTAGCCTTCGCGCCGGTGTCGCTGCTGGCTCAGGAGCCGGCGGTGGTGTCCGGCCGCGTGACCAACGCTTCGGGCGCTCCCGAGAACGCCGTGCTCGTGCGCATCGAGGCGCTGAGCGTGGGCGTGACCACGGGCGCCGACGGCACCTACCGGATGGTGGTGCCCGCTTCGCGCGTGCGCGCGGGACAGACGGTGACCATCACCGCCAGCCGCGTGGGCCTGGCCTCTTCGTCGCGCCAGATCACGCTGAACCCGGGTGCCAGCCTCACCCAGAACTTCCAGCTCGGCTCCGACGTGCTGCGCCTGGGCGAGATCGTGGCCACGGGGCAGGGCACGGCCACCACGCGCGCCCGCGCCACCACCACCGTGAACACGGTGAGCAGCCAGGCGATCGAGGAGAGCCGCGAGAACAACATCGTGGCCGCCCTCGCCGGCAAGGCGCCCAACGTGCTGGTCACCAGCACCTCGGGCGACCCGGGCGCCGGCGCGTACATCCAGATCCGCGGCGCCGCCTCGGTGTACGGCGGCACGCAGCCGCTGTTCGTGGTCGACGGCACGCCCATCGACAACCGCTCGACGCGCATCGACGACTACTCGAACCGCGACCCGAGCACCGGCGGCACCAACGGCACCGCGGTGACCAACCGCGCCGCCGACATCAACCCCGCCGACATCGCCGACATCCAGATCCTGAAGGGCGGCGCCGCCACGGCGTTGTACGGATCGCGAGGCGCCAACGGCGTGGTGCTCATCACCACCAAGAGCGGCCGCAGCGGCCAGACCCGCGTGAGCTTCAACGGGAGCTACGCGAGCGACGAGGTGAACAAGCTCGTTCCGCTGCAGACCGAGTACGGCCTGGGCCTGAACAACTGCCCGGCGGTGCCGGCGTCGAACCTGACGCAGACCTGCAGCGGCACCGCGGGCTCCACCGCCGGCGTGCGCTCGTGGGGCACCGTGCTGCCGTCCAGCACCCCGGTGTTCGACCACGCGGGCGAGGTGTACCGCACCGGCAACCACTGGGAGACGAACCTCACGCTCTCGGGCGGCGGCGAGCGCACCACCTACTACATGTCGCTGGGCCGCCTGGACCAGCAGGGCGTGATCGTGGGCCCGCAGGGCTACGACCGCACCACGCTGCGCCTGAAGGGCACGCACCAGTTCGCCGACAACCTGACGGTGGGCGGCAACGTCGCCTACACCAACGGCAAGGGCGACTTCGTGCAGCAGGGCTCCAACATCTCGGGGATCCAGCTGGGCGCCCTGCGCGCTCCGCCCGAGTTCAACAACCTGCCGTACCTGGACCCGGTTACCGGCTTCCACCGCTCGTACCGGTGCAACGACCAGTCGTGCACGGGCTCGCTCGAGAACGCCCGCGGGTTCGACAACCCGTTCTGGGTTGCGTACGAGATGCCCAACAGCGCCAACGTGAACCGCACGTTCGGCAACGTGAACCTGGACTACTCGCCCGCCAGCTGGCTGCGCCTGGGCTACACCCTGGGCGCCGACTTCAGCAGCGACGACCGCCGCTCGCTCTTCCCCAAGAGCTCGTCGGACACGCCCGAGGGGAAGGTCATCCGCGCCAACCTGCGGAACTTCCAGATCGAGAGCCGCTTCCTGGCCACGCTGAACCACAACTTCGGCGAGAACGCGGTGGGAAGCCTGTCGCTGGGGCAGAACCTGAACCACAGCGAGTTCAACCGCTACCAGACCAACGCCTTCAACCTCATCTACGGCACCGACCAGCTGGACTTCGCGGTGACCAAGGTGCCCGATGAGTACAAGGAAGTCACGCGGACCGACGGCTACTTCGCCAACGGCGAGATGACGATGTGGGACCAGCTGACCCTGACCGGCAACGTGCTGTACGAGGGCGGCTCGACCTTCGGCAGCGCGCAGCGGCGCTTCTGGTACCCGGGCGCGGGCTTCAGCTGGCAGGTGAGCAAGCTCCCGATGTTCGACAACCTGAGCTTCATCGACCAGTTCAAGGTTCGCGCGAACTTCGGCGTCAGCGGCCGCCAGCCCCCCGCATACGTGGACCGCAGCTCGTTCAACCAGGCCACCTTCGTGGACGGCTGGGTGCAGAACGCGGGCTGGACCACCATCTACAACGGCAAGGACGGCGTGATCTCGCAGGTCACGCTGGGCAACCCCACCATCAGGCCCGAGCGGAAGACCGAGTACGAGGCGGGCTTCGACTTCGGCGTGCTGGGCGGCCGCGCCGCGCTGGGCTTCACCTACTACAACCGCATCACCCGCGACATGATCCTGGACGTGAACCTGCCGCCCAGCAGCGGCTTCACGGACCAGTTCCAGAACGCGGGCCGCGTGGACAACCACGGCGTGGAGCTCACGCTGGACCTGAACCCCATCCAGCGCGACAACTTCAGCTGGAGCATCAACACCCAGTACTCGCGCAACCGCTCGTGCGTGAAGAAGCTCGAGGGCGCCGAGTTCGTGGTGCTGAACGGCTTCTCGGGCACCGGCGGCTCGTACGCGGCGCTGGTGGCGCCGGGCGTGGACGGGGCCGGGTGCTCGCCGTTCGGCGTGTTCTACGGCGGCGACTTCGTCCGCTACGGGCGCGGCGAGGTGGTGGGCGGCGTGGACATCGACGCCCAGTCGGGAGCGGGCAACGCGGGCGACGTGTTCCTGGCGTCGGACGGCTTCCCGCGCCTGTCGGGGACCTCGCACGTGGTGGGCGACCCCAACCCGAGCTGGACCGGGAGCCTGCGCAACACCTTCACGATCCTGGGCAACCTGCGCCTGTCGGGGCTCCTCGACATCAGCCAGGGCGGCCAGATCTGGAACGGCACGCGCGGCGCGCTGACCAGCTACGGCACGCACCGCAGCACGCTGGCCTGGCACGGCGCCGGGATCCAGACGGCGTTCGGGCAGGGCTTCATGGACCAGTTCACGTACGCGGGCCCCGGCAAGGGGAAGACGGTGCTCATCGACCGCCGCTGGGGCCAGGCCGGCATCGGCAACGGCTTCAACGGTCCGTTCTCGCAGTTCCTGGAGGACGCCAGCTTCGTGAAGCTGCGCGACGTGTCGCTGTCGTACACGATCGACCAGCCCTGGCTGAAGCGCCGCTTCGGCATGAGCAGCATGAACCTGACGCTGAGCGGCCGCAACCTGAAGACGTGGACCGACTACACGGGCATCGATCCGGAGTCGAACCTCACGGGCCAGAGCGTCGGGCGCGGGCTGGACTACTTCAACAACCCGCAGACGCGTTCGTGGGTGATCTCGGTGAACCTGAACCGCTAACCCACGGAGACTGAAACCAACATGCGAAACCTGACCCAAGGGGTTGGCCGCGCGCTCTGCGCGGCCGGGCTGGCCGCCACGCTGGGCGCGTGCTCGGACTTCATCAACAACGTTCCCGGCAACGAGAACGTGGTCCAGAACGCGTCGGTGAGCCAGCTCCTGACCTCGGTACAGCTGAAGACGTGGCTCTTCAACGAGGGCCACGTGGCACGCGCGACCTCGCTGTGGCTGAACCAGATGGCGGGCATCGACCGCCAGTTCTCCAGCCTCGACCAGTACGTGTACAGCGAGGACGAGTTCGACAACGAGATGAGCGAGATCTACCCGGGCGGCGGGCTGCAGGACCTGCGGCTGGCCCGCGCCCGGGCCGACTCGGCCAACCTCGGGCATACCAGCGCGGTGCTGAAGATCCACGAGGCCTTCCTGTTCGGGATGGCGTCCAGCATGTGGGGCGACCTTCCGTATACGCAGGCGGGCGGCGGCGCGGCCAACCCCGAGTCGCCGGTGGACAACCAGGAGGTGGTGTACGCCGCCGTGCAGACGCTGCTCGATCAGGCGATCGCGCAGCTGGCGGCGGCGGGCAGCGCCTCCGACAACGCGCTGCTGGCCGACCGCGAGATGCGGTTCGGGGGCGACGCGGCGGCGTGGCGCCGGGTGGCGAACTCGCTGAAGGCGCGCTTCTACATGCACTGGGTAGAGGCGCAGGCCGCCGGCGGCGCGGCCGCGACCGCGGCCAACACGGCCTGCGGCGGCAACTGCGTGGCCAAGGCGCTGGCGGCCGCGCAGAACGGCATCAACACGGCCTCGGGCGACTGGGAGTCGGTGCACAGCGGCACCGCCACCGAGACGAACTGGTGGTACCAGTTCAACAGCGAGCGCTCGGGGTACACGGCGCTGGGCCGCCTGATGGTGGACTCGCTGGCGGCGCGGGGCGACCCGCGTCTGCAGGTGTACGCGCTGCCCAACGGCGACGACAACTTCGTGGGCTCGAAGCCGGGCGAGAACAACGGCGACGCCAGCGCGCTGAACAGCGACAACGGGATCGCGGCGGCGAGCGCCGGGATCGCGCTGATCACCTGCTCGGAGACGCAGTTCATCATCGCCGAGGCGCTGTACCGGCAGGGGGCCACGGCCGCGCAGGTCTACACCGCGCTGAACGCGGGCGTGGCGTGCCAGAACGCCCGCTGGGGCACGTCGGGAGTCGCGGCGGTGCAGGGTCTCACGGGGAGCGCGCTCTTCCACGAGATCATGATGCAGAAGTACTTCGCGCTCTTCCTGAACATGGAAGCGTTCAACGACTACAAGCGCACCTGCGAGCCGAACGTTGCGGCGGCGGTGAAGGCCGGGAGCCCCGTGCAGAACGACCCGATCCCTTCGCGCCTCCTGTACGGCCAGTCGGAGCGCCAGTCCAACTCCAACCTGAGCGCGCCCGGAAGCGGCAACAACGGCCTCCGGAACCGCAACGACCCCATCAGCTGCGCCACGGTGCTGGGGCTGCCCGGCGCCTGACCGCGCACGGGCTCTGACGGATGGACGGAGGAGGCCGGTCTCGCCCCCGGGCGGGGCCGGCCTTCCGCTTCACGCGTAAGGGCGCCGCACCGGCGGCCGTACGCCCGGTTCGGTACCCAGGAAGGATGGTTCGCATGAGATCGGGATCGGCGGTCCTGCTGTGCACGCTGGCGCTGGGCGGGTGCTTCTCGTACTCGCCGGTGTCGCCTTCCACCACGCCTCCCCCGGCTACGGCGGTGCGGGTGCGGCTGTCGCGGCCGATGGACTTTCCCATCAGCGACGTGACGGTGCGCGACGTGGTGGAACTGCAGGGCGAGGTGGTGCAGGCGCGCGACACCTCCATGCTGCTGTCGGTGTTCGGGATGCGCTCGTCGACCGGGTTCGGGGTGGACGCCTCGGGCGAAACCGTGGCGTTCCCGCGGACGGCGGTGGTGGGGCTCGCGCAGAAGCGGATCTCGCCGTGGCGGTCGGCGGTGTTCGGGGCGCTGATCGTGGCCGGTGCGGTGGCCATCAAGGCCACCGGAGTGGCCGGCGGGGCCAGCGGCAGCGGCGGGGGGACGGGGACCACGAAGTAGTCCGTCTCCCTTCGTGGAGAGATGACGGCCGGCACCGCTAGCTTCGCGGTGCCGGCCGTCGTCGTTGGCTCTCCACGCGACGAGGGGCTCTCACGGAGGGCACCGGAGGACACGGCCAGATCCGGTATCACGCAAAGAAGCGGAGGAGCAGAGGGGGATGTGCCCGCCTCTGCTCCTCCGCTCCTCCGCGTGCTTTACCTATCGGACGGTCAGCCGCGTTCCTTGAGCCAGATGACCACCACGCCGCACTCGGCGCCGGGGCGGCGGAACTCGACGGGGACCTCGGAGAGGCGGCGGTACACCTCGATCCCCTCCACCTCGTCGGGGCGCACGTCGTTGGGGACGCCGGCGAAGTCCGGCTGGTAGCTGACGCCGTCCAGGTAGTACTGCACCGGGCAGTCGCCCGCCTCCCAGCGCGGGTCCACGCGGTACATGGCGGGGGTGGCGCCGGTCATCACCAGCCGGTCGCCGCGCGAGGTGCTGGCCACGCGCACGCCGGGGATCTCGCGGAAGAGGTCGGTCAGGCGCCGCGGCTTGCGGCGGTCGATCTGCTCGCGGGTGAGGAACGAGCCGCGGCCGTGCTCCATCCGCGCGTAGAAGCGCTGCAGCGGCGGGCTCATGGGCATGCGCCGGCTGCTGGCCGACACGCCATTCAGCGCCACGGGCGAAGGCTCGAGCGCCACGTCGACCGACGCGGGGCCGGCCGCCACCTCGCGCCGCGCGTCGCCGTAGCCGATGCGGCGCACGACCACGGTCTCGCGGTCGTGGCGGAGGGGGAGGAGGGCGTTTCCGGCCGAGTCGGTGCTGACGCGGGTGCCGCCCACCCACACCTCGGCGTCGGCCACGCCGGTGCCGGTGGCCGAGTCGGTGACGTGCACCACCAGGAAGCGGCTTTCGCCCGCGCCCTGCTGCGCGCGGACGGACGGGGCCAGCACGGCGAGCCCGAGCAGGGCCAGGGCGGCGGGTGAGCGGAGACGGGCGAGGCGCATGGCGACCTCCCGTGGTGGGTTGCTGCCGGTCGAAAAACCATCCGGCCGGAGGGGTGGATCAAGCATAAAGCGAGCCGCCGAAGGAGCGGCGGGAACGCGGCGGACCCGGATTCCGCACCCACGAATCCGTCTCGTCCGCGAACGGCGCGGAGTGCCGCCGCCGCGCCACGCTGCACCCGATCGCCAGCGGGCGGGCGGCGGCTCAGCGCGTGGCGTTGGCGGTCCAGATCACCACGGTGCCGCACCCGGCCGACTGGCCGCCGCGGAACTCCACCGGCGTCTCGGCCACGCTGCGGTACACCTCCACCGCCTCCACCAGGCCGAGGGGGACGTCGCCGGAGATGTCGCCCTCGCGCGAGGGGTAGAAGCGCGTGCCGTCGACGAAGAACTGCACCTGACAGTCGCCCGCGCCCGTGCGCTGCGAGATGGGGCCGGCGGCGACCTCGCCCCCCAGGCCGGCGGCCGTGGGCGTGGTGGCGCCGGGGTCGCCGTTGCCGCGCTCCTGGGCGTTGCGGGCGGAGCGCGCGTCCGCCTGCGCGGCGGCCTGGCTGTGCGTCTGCGGGAGCACGCCGCCGCCCAGCGTGCGCGGGGCGATGGCGCCCGCCATCTGCACCTTCAGCGCGCCGGTGCCGTCGTCCACCAGGCGCACGCCGGGCATTCCCATGAAGATGTCGGCGGTGCGGTGGGCGTTCTTCGCGGCGATCTGGTCGCGGGTGAGGAAGATGCCGCGCCCGCTGCGGCGCCGGCGCTGGAAGTCGGCCAGCGCGGCGCGGCCGGTAGCGGTCACGCGCGGGAGCGCCACGGCCGGCCCCCCGTCCGCCGACGCCGCGGCGACCGCGCCGCCCCCGCCGGGGGCCAGGAGAAGGTCGCGCTGCAGCGGCGCGCCCGCGGCCAGCCGCACCTCGGCGCGGGCGCCGGTGCCGGCCATGGACCCGGCGGTGACGGTCACCGGCTGCCCCTCGGGAACGCCGCAGAGCGCGAAGCCGCCGGACTCGTCGGCCGCGGTGGCCACGTACCCCGCGGGGCGGCGCGCGGCCCCGGTGCCGCTGGCGCCCCAG
The DNA here is from genome assembly GCF_035474595.1 of Longimicrobium sp. Classification (NCBI taxonomy): domain Bacteria; kingdom Pseudomonadati; phylum Gemmatimonadota; class Longimicrobiia; order Longimicrobiales; family Longimicrobiaceae; genus Longimicrobium; species Longimicrobium sp. Next base: position 31,940 of record NZ_DATIND010000083.1, on the reverse strand, counting down.
GTGGCGCGGACGGTGGCGCCGGCGGGGGCGCCCTGCTGCGCCTTCAGCGAGCCGACGATCACGCCGCGGTGGGGCTGCCCCGCCAGGTCCGGGCAGACGGCCGCGGCGACGGTGGCCAGGCCCGGGACGCCGAGGGCGACGGTCGCGGTCTGTCCCGCCTGGGTGGTGACGGTGGCGGGGCGGACCGAGGCGGCGACCGGGCCCAGCCCGTAGTGGGTGAAGGCGACGGTGTAGGTGCCGCCGCGCAGCCCTTCGATGCGGAAATGCCCGGCCGAGTCGGTGACCGTCTCGAGCGGGGTGCCGGAGACGTAGACGCGGGCGCCGGAGAGCGGTGCGGCGCGGGTGCTGTCCCACACCACGCCTTCGACCGCGGCGGCCCCGGCGGCGGCCAGCGCGGGGGCGCCGTTCTGCGCGGTGGTGGAGACGACCTCGCCGCCGTTCTCGCGGATGGCGAAGAGGCGGGCGTTCTCGTACGCGGTGTAGATGTCGGCGTCGCGGCCGGGGGTGGTGCGGGCGCCCTGCTGGATCTCGACCTGCGGCATGCGGATGGACCAGCGGCGGACGATCCACGGCCCGCCGGCCACGCGCGCGTACTCCACGCTGCCGCCCAGGCGCGGGTGGCTGACGGGGGTGGGAAGGCCGGTGTAGGTGTACTCCACCCGCCGCAGCTCGGCGCTGGCGCGGTCCAGCCAGAGCACGCCGCGGATGTCCGGGAGGCGGCGGCCGCCCACCGGTTCGAAGGCCACGCCGACCAGCGAGTCGCCCGCCGCGTCGCTGTTGTCGGCCAGGCGCAGGCAGTGGTCGGTGAGGAACTCGTCGGAGACGAGGGCGGCGGGGTCGGGGCCGTAGTACAGGGTGCCCGCCGGGGTGTTCTGCACCCACCCCTTCGCCGAGAGCTCGGCGGCGGGGGGGCTGGCGAAGGGGTGCTGGGCCACGGCGCCGGTGTCGCGGCGCGACTCGCGGATGACGCGGTTGGAGCGCGGGTCCAGGTCGCGGTCCCAGCGCGCCACGCGGTAGCGGAACCAGTGCTGCTGCTGCCCGTACGCGGCCGAGTTCAGCGCCTTGCGGGCCTCTTCCCACACGGTGGCGGTCTGCACGCCGGTGCCGGGGCGCACCTCGCAGCGGCGGGCCTCGCCGGTGACGACCACGGTCTGCAGCGCGATATGGGGCGCGTCGAGGACGACGCGCTGCTGCGCCGTCTGGCCCACGGCCAGGTCGAAGGCGGGGGTGACCGTGGCCTCGAAGCCGACGCGCTCGGCGCGCAGGGTGTAGCGCCCCGCGGCCGGCGCGCGCAGCGAGAACCCGCCGGCGGCGTCGCTGAGCGCGCCGGCCACCTGCCGCCCGGAGGCGTCGACGAGGACGACCAGCACCTGCCCCGCCGGGGCGCCGCCGTCGTCGACGAGGCGGCCCTGCACGGCCTGGGCGGCGGCGTGCGCGGTGGCAAGGAGGAGCGCGGGAAGCGCGAGGCGGAGGGTGCGCGAGAGCATGCGTCGGGGGAGCGAAGGTGTCCGCGTGGGAACGCGCAGTGTGGAACGAACCTGCAAGACCGTCTCTGACGCGCGCGCGTATATGCACGCGCACGTGCGAAAAACTGGTGTTTTACCAAGGCCGCGAACGGCCGGCGGCGCGGGAACGAGTGATGGTGCGTCGCCCGGCATCGCGCCCTCTCCGGCCGGCTTAGGCCGTCCACCTCTCCCGTACCGGGAGAGGTAGCTGGGCGAGATCTGCGCTGAAAGGCTGCATCTTGCCCGCCTTGCTGGCCCTCCGCCCGCTCCGCGGGGGAGGGGAAAACTCAGCGTGGGCCGATGTTCGCAGCTCGCGCGGATGCCGGCGAGCCACCCTCTCCCGGGACGGGAGAGGGTCGCGCCCTCCGGCGCGGGGTGACGGCGGCGCGAGGCCCCGCGGAGGCGCACCTGCGTGAGGGATGCGCGCCCGGAGGGCCGGGACGGCGCCGCGCCCGCGGACATGCCGGGAAGACGCGTCGAGAGCCGGCGCGGCGGTGGCCCGGCGCGGTTGGCAACAGCCGTATCGTTGCCTACCGCGCGCGCAGCCCGGTTTGGCGCCTCGGCGCCAAACACGCCCAGAAACCGCCGTTCAGATCAGCCCTGCAACCCCGATGATCAGAAGATCGAGAGCTGCACCGTCTCGCCGGGGGAGACGTTGATGTTGAAGGTGGTGGCCACCGCGTCGCTGCCGATGGGGTCGGCGATGAAGCGCACCGTGCCCGCCGTCTGCACGAACGACACGGGGATGAGCAGCGTGGCGCTGGACACCGGCTGCACCGTGCCCAGCCGCTGCCGCTGCAGGTTGTTGGTGACGTACACGGTGTACGCGCGGAAGTCGCGGTTCGTGACCGTGACGAAGGTGCGCGGCGGGCGCGGGCGGGGATTGGCCGACGCGTTGCCGCCGCGGCCGCAGGCGGCGGGCGCCAGCAGCAGCACGAGCGCCAGCGTGGTCCGGAGTGCACGGGGCATGGCCTTGCCTCCCGGCCGCCGCGCGGGGCGGCCGATCAGTTGTTGCGGGTGAAGACGAACGACAGCGTGACGTTGGAGTTCGCCTGCCGCGAGTAGGTGACGGTGGTGGCGGTGTACGACGCGTTCCACGAGTCCTCGAACCGCGGCTCGAAGGTGATGCTGCCGCCGCCCCCGCTGGCGTCGCCGACGGTGATGGCCGTGGACGGCGCGCCCTGCGGCTTGTCTGGCGTGACCAGGAAGTACTGCAGCGTCTCGGTGAAGCGGCCGTTGTCCAGGATGACCAGCGAGCCTGCCTCGAGCCGCGCCGAGGTGCCGGCCGGGAGGCCGGGGAGCTGGAACGGCAGCGCGTTCCCGTTCACCGAGGTGAGCTTGAAGCTCCCCGACGCCTCGGCGGGAAAGGTGGAGTCGCTGCTGCAGGCGGCCAGGGCGGCGGCGCACCCCAGCAGGACGAAAGCTCGGCGGATGCCACGTACGGGCATGGGCGGTGTTCTCCGGATGAATGGATCAGCGGGCGCCGGGACGGCGCGGCGTGGCAGCCTGTAACGCGCGGAGGCGGTGCTTTCTTACTCTCCGCGCGTACGGTTGTTTCCCTGAAAGTGACCTCCGTGGGGCGCGGAGGGAAGCCCCGCCGCACCGCGCTCCCTGTCTCCACGCCCCGATCTTCCGGATTTTGCCGCAAGACTCGCGCGAGCGTGGCGGAGTGCATCGGGCGACGGGAGATGCGAGGCGCCGTGCCGCGTTCGCACTTTCGCGGGCCGCGCGGCGCGCGCAGGTTGGTGGCCTGCGTGTCCCGCGATGGGACGCGATCCGAACCGGGAGAGGACACCGTGCATTCACGCGCCGACGAGCTGGTGCGCCGCCTGGGGCTGCAGCCGCACCCCGAGGGCGGCTTCTATCGCGAGATCTTCCGCTCCGCGCGCCGCGTGCAGCCGTTCGACGCGCGGCCGGCGCGGAGCGGGCTGACGCTGATCTACTTCCTGCTCGCGGACGGCGGGGCGAGCCGGTGGCACCGCGTCGCCTCCGACGAGGCGTGGAGCTGGGTGGAGGGCGACGCGCTGGAGCTGTTCCGCATTCCCGCCGCGCTGGACGGCTTCACGCGCGAGCGGCTGGGCGCGCCGGGCGAGGGCGTGGAGGCGGCGGCGGTGGTCCCCGCGGGCGAGTGGCAGGCGGCGCGGACGACGGGCGCGTACACGCTGGTGACCTGCGCCGTCGGCCCCGGGTTCGACTTCGCCGACTTCCGCATGATGGGCGACGACGCGGAGGTGGCGGACGAGGTGCGGCGGCGGCATCCGGAGGCCGCGGCGCTCATCTGATCGACCGCTGAACAGAATCGAATCACACGGAGGGAACGGAGGAAACGGAGGGGGAGGGCGAGCACCTCCGCGCGGCCCGATCTCCATCCACCGTCAGAATCTCATCCCCCAGCGCCGTTCAATGAACGCGCGGACGGGTTCAGTGGACGTGCACTGAACGCGGGCCGCGATCTCCGCCGAACCGGTTCGGAAGGGACTCAACCGCAATCGGGAGATGCACTTGGGTCACGGCCACGCGGCCGGAACGCCCGATGCCCCCTCCCGGTGCACGCCGTGGCCGCATGCCGGCCGCGGTGCGCGAGGCCCATTCGCCCACTCCTGACCGGAAGGCACCGCATGCGCACCGCACGAATCCCCACTCCGCTCCTCCTCTGCATCCTCGCGCTGGCCGCCTGCTCCAAGCAGGAGCGGACCGAGCCTTCGTCCGCGCCCGACGTGGTCGCGCAGGAGATGCCGCCACCCGTTGTGAAGGGATACCAGGAGCTGGTCGCGCCGGCGAACGCGAGCGGCGTGGCGGCGGACACCCGTTCGGCGTCCGGCGGCTACGCGATGGTCGACAGCGGGTTCAGCCGCGAGCAGTACAACCCGATCGCCGAGAACGAGTTCAAGGACGCGGGCGCCGACCCGCTCTCCACCTTCGCCATCGACGTGGACGCGGCCTCGTACGCCAACGTGCGCCGCTTCGTGATGGCCGAGGGGCGGATGCCGCCGCGCGACGCGGTGCGCATCGAGGAGCTGGTGAACTACTTTGACTACGACTACGCCGATCCGCGGGGCGACGCGCCGTTCTCCATCACCACCGAGGTGGCGCCGGCGCCGTGGAACCCCGCGCACCGGCTGGTGCACGTGGGCCTGCAGGGGCGGCGGATGGACGCGGCGTCGCTCCCGCCCGCGAACCTGGTCTTCCTGGTGGACGTCTCGGGCTCGATGGACGAGCCAAACAAGCTGCCGCTGCTGAAGGAGGCGTTCGGACTTCTCGTCGACAACCTGCGCCCGCAGGACCGCGTCTCGATCGTGGCGTACGCGGGCGCGGCGGGGATGGTGCTGCCGCCGACCCGCGGGAGCGAGAAGGACCGCATCCGCGACGCGATCCAGACGCTGCAGCCCTCCGGATCGACCAACGGCGCGGAGGGGATCCGGCTGGCCTACCGCCTGGCGCGCGACGCCTTCGTCCGCGGGGGGAACAACCGCGTGATCCTGGCCACGGACGGCGACTTCAACGTGGGCGTGAGCAGCGACGCGGAGCTGGTGCAATTGATCGAGCAGGAGCGCGCGTCCGGCATCTTCCTGACCGTGCTGGGCTTCGGGACGGGGAACCTGCAGGACGCGAAGATGGAGCAGCTGGCCGACCGCGGGAACGGCAATTACGCGTACCTGGACGGCATCGCCGAAGCGCGAAAGGTGCTGGTGGGGGAGATGGGCGGCACCCTGTTCACCATCGCCAAGGACGTGAAGGTGCAGGTGGAGTTCAACCCCGCGCGGGTGAAGGCGTACCGGCTGATCGGATACGAGAACCGGCTGCTGGCCGCCGAGGACTTCAACGACGACCGCAAGGACGCGGGCGAGCTGGGCGCCGGGCACGCGGTGACGGCGCTGTACGAGGTCGTCCCCGCCGACGCGCCCGACAACCCCGCGCGGGGCACCGACCCCCTGCGCTACCAGCAGCCGCGCGGCCCCACCGGCGCGGCGGCCAGCGGCGAGCTGCTGACGGTGAAGCTGCGCTACAAGGCGCCCGACGGTGACGTGAGCCGGCTGCTGGTGCACCCTCTGCACGACCGCGGCGGTGCGCTGAGTGCGACGTCGGCGGACTTCCGGTTCGCGGCGGCGGTGGCGGAGTGGGGGATGCTGCTGCGCGGCTCGCGCTTCCGCGGCGCGGCGAGCTACGGCGCGGTGGCCGACCTGGCCCGCGGCGCGCTGGGCGACGACCGCGGCGGCTATCGCGGCGAGTTCCTGCGCATGGTCCAGGCGTCGCAGCGCATCGCCTCTTCCGGCGGGCGCGGGGAGGATGACGTGGCCGTGGAGCGGTGACAGCCGTCCTCGCGCGACGGCCGGCATCGCTGGATCTCACGCGGAGGACGCGGAGACGCGGGAAGCGCCGTGGATGCGAGGGAGATCGGGCGGATCGGGATCGATCGGAACTGTGGCTGAAGCCGCGGCTACGGCGGCACGCGAGACGGGCCGGGCGCATCGAAGGATCGCGCCCGGCCCGCCGCCGTTCCGTACCTCCGTACTCTCGTACTTTCGTACTTCCCTACGTTCCCGTGATCGCGGCGACGACGGTGCCGCGGCGCTCGGCCTTGTTCCAGCCGTGGGCCACGCCGCGCAGGGCGCCCGTGAGCGCGCGCCAGAGGACGGCGTACATCAGCTGGCGATACAGGAAGCGCTGCCAGAAGAGCCACCAGAGCGTCCGCACCTTCTCGCGGTCGAAGCGGAAGGCGACGAAGGCGAGGAGGAGCTCGACCGCGAAGAACAGCGCGTAGAAGAAGCCGAGCGTGGCCAGCGTGTGGCTGCTCTGCTCCAGCGGCCGCCAGTCCGCGCTGTACACGCCGCGCGTGACCCAAGCCGTGGCGAACTGCAGCAGCGCGTACCCCATCTGCAGGTCCACCAGCGGGGCGAGGATGGGGAGCAGCACCTGGAAGATCCAGAGCGACGGCATCACCGCGCGGCCGAACCACCCATCCTTCCCCAGCCCCCGGCGGTGCTTCCATAGCACCTGCAGCGTGCCGAAGCTCCAGCGGAAGCGCTGCCGGAAGAGGCTGCGCATCCGCTCGGGCGCCTCGGTCCACGCGATGGCGGCGGGCTCGTTCTCGATGCGCCATCCGGCGCGGCGCAGGCGGAAGGTGAGGTCCATGTCCTCGGCCAGCGTGTCGCCGCGATAGCCGCCGACGGCGTCGACCGCCGCGCGCCGCCACGCCCCCGCCGCGCCGGGGACCACCGTGACCGCGTTCAGCAGGGCGTACGCGCGGCGGTCCAGGTTCTGGCTGGTGACGTACTCGATGGACTGCCACCGGGTGAGCAGGTTCACCCGGTTCCCCACCTTCACGTTCCCCGCGACGGCGCCCACGCGCGGGTCCGCGAAGCGCCGCGCCAGCAGCCGCAGCGCGTCGGGCTCCACCTCGGTGTCGGCGTCGAAGCAGACGGCGATCTCGCCGCGCGACTCGTGCATCGCGCGGTTCAGCGCCGCCGCCTTGCCGCCGTTGGGCTGGCGGAAAAGGCGCACCCGCGGGTCGCCGCCGAACGCGCGCTCCACCTCGTCCGCGGTGCCGTCCATCGAGCCGTCGTCGACCACGATGACCTCGAAGCCGGGGTAGCGGCTGGCGAGGACGCTGGCGACCGTGCGCGCGATCACCGTCTCCTCGTTGAAGGCGGCGATCAAGACGCTCACCGGCGGCGCGAACTCCGCGGGTGCCCCGCGCCGCCGCTCGCGCACGCGGGCGGCGACGGCGAGCGCGGTGAGCACCATCCCCCTGCCGATGCCCAGGATGATGGCCAGGACGAAGGCGGTTCCGAGCAGGTTGGCCATGGTGAACCAGGTCCCGAACGTCACCCGGTCCAGCCCCAGCAGCGTCTCGTCGGTCGCGGGGACGGCGGGCATCACGGCGGCGCGGGGAACACCCAGCAGCTGCGAGACGGTGACGAAGCGGTATCCCTCGCCGCGCAGCGTGCGGACGATGAGGGGGAGCGCGGCGATGGTGGCGCTGCGGTCGCCGCCGGCGGTGTGCAGGAGGACCACGTTGCTGCGTCCCCCGCGCACCTGCCCGACCACGGTCTCCGCGATGTCCTCCGCCGTGCGGGAGACGGGCGCGCCGTCCGGTCCCGGCATGGTGAGCCGCCAGTCCTGAGGGTCCACCAGCTCGCCCACGGTGACGTACCCGAGGCGCGACGCGGCCACGATGGGGTCCAGCTGCTCGGCGGTCTGCGGCTCGGCGTCGGCATTGTAGGGCGGGCGGAAGAGGAGGGTGGAGCGGCCGATGATGGCCTGCAGCCCGCGCTGCGTGGCGTTCAGCTCCAGCTCGGCCCGGCGCGGCCCGATGGCCGCCATGTTGGGATGGGTGAACGAGTGGTTGCCGATGTCGTGCCCCTCGGCCCACATCCGCCGCACCAGCCCGGGGTGCCGCTCCACGTTCTCGCCCACCAGGAAGAACGAGCCGTGCACCCGCAGCGCCTTCAGCGTGTCCAGCGCCTCGCCGGTGAACTCGCCGTCGGGCCCGTCGTCGAAGGTGAGCGCCACCCACCCGGCGTGGAAGCCGCTGCGGTGCACCACGAACGACGAGGGGACGGCGGTGTAGCGCTCGTCGGTGACGAGCCCGTTCTGCGGATCGACCGCCAGCGTGCGGCTCCCGTCGCGCGGAGTGGAGGCCACGGAAAGGATCTCGCCCTGCCCGGTGAACTCGATCTCGTACGGGAAGCGCACCCGCCGCAGCGCGGCCGGATCGGCGGGCGCGGCGAGGCGGCGGCGGTCCAGGAAGGTCCACACCTCCGGATCTTCCGATCCCAGCGCCCAGAGGGCGGCACCGCGCACGCCCAGGCCGCGGGCCAGCAGCCACTGGTTGTACGCCGTGACGGCGTCCAGCATCCACACCTCGTGGCCGTGGCCGCCCGCGTCCTCGTAGTCGAAGGTGGGGTTCAGCGCGTCGGCGTCGAAGTCCACCGGCTCGCCGGCGGCCGAATCGGCGCGCGCGGCGTGCGCCAGCTGCAGCGCCGACTGGTAGGTGAGCGGCGCGGCGGGCTTTCCGTCGTCCGCCCAGTCGAAGGCGTAGTTCCCGATCCCCAGCACCAGCTTGTCGCGGGGGATGCGGCGCAGCTCCGTCTCCAGCAGCGGCTGCGCCCACGCGGCCGACGCGATGGGCCCCGGGTCGCCACCGGGGGAGTGCTCGCCGTAGACCATCGCCACCACCAGGTCGGCCTCGCGGGCGACGGCCTCGAGCGGCACCTGCGCTTTGGCGGGCTCCACGTCGACCGAGAGCGTGAGCCCCGCCGCGTGCAGCGTCCGCGCGAAGCGGCCGACCAGCGCGGGAAGCTGGCGGTATCCCTCGTCCGACAGGTTCTCCAGGTCCAGGTTCAGCCCCTCGAAGCGGTGCGCCAGCAGCCAGTCGCGGGTGGCGCGGGCAACCCGCAGCTGCGTGTCGGGGTCGCCCAGGAGCGAGTCGGCGCGCGCGGGGTCGAAGGCGGAGCTGGCCGCGTTGCTGAGCACCGGCTCCACCCGCAGCCCGTGCGCGCGGGCGATGCGGACGACTTCCAGGTTGGCGGGGGTGAGGCGGGGATCCCAGTCGGTGGTGTCGGTCGCCGCGCCGTCGGGGCCAAGGTGCAGCCACCCGGGCATCAGGTGCGTCATGCGGTCGGCGTTGGCGCGAAGCGAGCTGAGCGCGGTGCGCTGCCAGGGCGCGTAGAAGCCGGCGACCACGGGTTCGGAGAGGGGGCGGCGCGGGGCGGCCTTCGCGCGCTCCTCGCGGCGGATCTCGCGCCAGAGCGCCAGCCGCGCCAGGTGCATGTGGTGCCGCGCCACCTGCGCGCGCGTGCCGAACAGCAGCGGCGCGCCGCGCGGGCGCAGCCGCTGCTGGACGGCGTCGAGCCCCGGCACCCGCGGGAGCACCGGGATGGCGAGAAGGGTGAGGACGAAGAGGGTGGTGACCACGGCCACCGCCAGCGCGGCGCCCGCGCCGAGGCGCGCCACCAGCCGGCGCCGGCCGCCGCTGGGGTCGTGGAATACCTGGTGTCCGGCCATGGATCCCAGCCTGGGGTGCTGCTACCGGTCCGCGTCGGCTGGTGGGGGGATGCGGGCCTGCGCGAGTGCGTCGTCTACGAAGTCCGCGTCGGGGTGGGGGGACGTGGCCATGCGGAGGAAATGCTACCGCCGCAAGCTGTCCGCACGATGACATCCGCATGAACGGGAGATGAGGGGCAGGGAAGGATGTTGACTGTATTGCGGAATCGACGCTAGAATCATGGTGTCAACGCCCCGGAGGGATTCGATGTCATCGAAGCAACGGAGGAAGAGCCGCAGCACGCCCGAGGCGTCGTCTCGCCCCGTGCTCCGCTCGGTGCCGGGCCTGCGCGCAGCGCATGGGGATCGGGACCGGCTTCGCGAGGCAGCGCTCGTCCGCTACCGGACGCTGGTGGAACGGCTGATCGACTCGGCGCCGGCGCAGGCGGTGGAAGACGCGCTCGCGGCGTCGGACGACGTGGGCGGGCTGGCCGGGCTGCTGGCGAAGGTCGGCCCGCTCGCGCCCCCCGCCCGCGATCCGCTCGCGGCCGCCCGGGCGCGCGGCGCACAGGCGAAGGCCGTGCTCCTCGAGCGCGCGGGAGGCGGCCTCTCCGCGGGGGCGGTGGCGGCGCTGATGGGGGTGAAGCCGGCGGCGGTGCATGCGCGCCGCGCACGCGGGACGCTGCTCGCGGTGGCGCAGGCGAACGGCGAGTTCGTCTATCCCGCGGGGCAGTTCGGGCCCGACGGTCCGCTGCGGGGGCTCGGCCGCGTCCTGTCGGCCTTCCGGGTCGACGGACCGTGGACGCGGCTCTCCGCGCTGGTGGCCCCGGCGGACGCGCTGGGCGGCGTATCTCCGCTCGACGCGCTTGTTCGCGGAAACGTCGAAGGCGCCGTCGAGGCGGTCGCCGGCTACGGCGAGCAGTCGGGGTGAGCGCCGCGCCGGCCGTTCCGCCCGACGATCCGGGTCCGCCGCCCCATCCGCCGGCGGACCTTTTCGCGCGCGATCTGCCGATCCACGCCGTCCCGGCCGCCGCGCTGCTCTATCGGATTCATTCGGCGCGGCGGGATCCGCTGTTCTTCGGCCCGGCTCCCGGCGTGCCTCCACGGGGGCGGTGGGACGCGCCGGGCGGCGAGTTCCGCGTCTGCTACCTGGCCGAGGATCCCCACGTCGCCTTCGCCGAGACGTTCCTGCGCGAGCCGGGGATGACGGTGATCGAGGAGCCGGACCTGGTGGCGCGGAGCCTCGCGGGGATCGAGGTGCGGAGCGCCCTGCGCCTGGCGGCGATGCACGGGCCGGGGCTGGCGCGCGCGGGGGCGACCGCCGCGGTCTGTACCGGCCCCTACGCCGTGTCGCGCGCATGGGCGCTCGCGCTGCACGAGCACCCCGCCGCGCTCGACGGGATCCGCTACCGGGCGCGGCACGACGACGACGGGTTCGCCATCGCGCTGTTCGACCGTTCCGCCGGTGCAATCGTGCCAGTGGACACCCGCGTGCTGGACCCGCGGACGCTGGCGGACCCGATCGCGGAGTGGCTGGACCGCTACGGAATGGGGTTGATCTAAGTCGGTACGTACTGTCGGCTTTCATCGTCGATCGACCGCTACATCGTTGATCTCACGCGGAGACGCGGAGACGCGGAGGATTCGTCACGGCACGGGGTTCTCCGCGACTCCGTGTCTCCGCGTGAGAAATCACCGTTGGGGAGACGCGGAGATTGAGGGGATCGCGCTGAGTTCACTGGGAAATGAGGATCGCTTCTGCCGAATCGACAAAACTTCTGGCTACTTACTTGAGCCCCGTTTCGCCGCGTCTCCGGACGCAGGTTCATCCCCGGGCGGCGACGGCTTGCGGCACGGCCGTATCGGTGCGAAGGTTGGGGAAGCCGCCGAGACGCATCTTCATCCCCCATCCCATTCCGCGGATCCCCATGTCCACGCTGGTTTCTGCCCACGCGAAGGTGTCGCGCCGCGCCGCGCGCTTCACCGAGTCGGTGATCCGCGAGATGACGCGCGAGGCGCTGAAGCACGGCGCCGTGAACCTGTCGCAGGGCTTTCCCGACTTCGCCGCGCCCGAGGCCATCAAGGAGGCCGCCGCGCGCGCCATCGCCGCCGACATCAACCAGTACGCCATCACCTGGGGCGCCAAGGACCTGCGCGAGGCGATCCGGGACAAGGTGCAGTGGTACCTGGGGCTGGACGTGGATCCCGAGCGCGAGATCGTGGTCACCTGCGGCTCGACCGAGGCGATGATCGCGGCGATGATGGCGACCGTCGATCCGGGCGACGAGGTGATCGTCTTCGAGCCCTTCTACGAGAACTACGGGCCCGACGCGATCCTCTCCGACGCCACGCCGCGCTACGTGCCGCTGCGCGCGCCGGACTGGCACTTCGACCGCGACGAGCTGCGCGCGGCGTTCAACGATCGCACGCGCGCCATCATCCTCTGCAACCCCAACAACCCCACGGGAAAGGTGTTCACCCGCGAGGAGATGGAGTTCATCGCCGGGCTGTGCGTGGAGCACGACGTGCTCTGCTTCAGCGACGAGATCTACGAGCACATCCTCTACCCGTCGGAGGGGCGCACGGTGGAGCACATCTCCATGGCGCAGATGGAGGGGATGCGCGAGCGCACCGTGGTCATCAACTCGATGTCGAAGACGTACTCGGTGACGGGGTGGCGGGTGGGATGGGCGATCGCGCCGCCGGAGATCACCAACGCGATCCGGAAGGTGCACGACTTCCTGACGGTGGGCGCCGCCGCGCCGCTGCAGGCCGCGGGCGCGGTGGCGCTCCGGATGCCGCGCGAGTACTACGCCGAGCTGCAGGCCGCCTACCAGTGCCGCCGCGACTTCATGCTGGGCGCGCTGCGCACCGCCGGGTTCGGCTTCACCGACCCCGACGGCGCGTACTACGTGATGACCGACATCACCCCCTTCGCGCACCTGGGGCACGCGGACGACGTGGAGTTCACGCGCTGGATGGTGCGCGAGGTGGGGGTGGCGGTGGTGCCCGGCTCGTCGTTCTACTTCGCCGACCACGCGCGCGAGCTGGGCGGCGACCGCCAGGTGCGCTTCTGCTTCTGCAAGACCGACGCGACGCTCACCGCCGCCGCCGAGCGGCTGGCGACGCTGGGCCAGCGATGAAAGTGACGCGCGCTGGCACAACGTCCGCAGGTTGACGTATCACCCGCGTTGCGAAATGGATCGCGACCAGGCAAACAGATCGTCGGACGCAAGGAGAGTGATCATGAGTCTTACATTGGAGCTGCCCGGCGATCTTGAGCGCCGGCTGGCTTCGGAGGCTGCCGAGGCTGGGGTTCCTCTCGCGGATTACGTGGTGCAGATGCTCACGCAGAGCTCGGCTTCTCCGAACCGCGTCGCGCAGACCGGGGCGGAACTCGTCGACTTCTGGAGGCGCGAGGGTCTGATCGGCTATCGTACCGATATTACTGACTCGGTCGAGTATGCTCGGGAACTGCGCAAGCGCGCCGAACGCCGAACCCACGAATGACGTGATTCTGCTCGATTCGGATGTGCTGATCGACGTACAGCGTGGCTACGCGCCGGCCGCGGTGTGGCTGGACGGACTGCGCGAGCAACCGTCTGTTCCAGGTTTCGTCGTTATGGAGCTGGTGCAGTCGGCGAGGAACTCGCAGGAGGTGGAGAAGGCGCTGCGATTCGTGTCGCGGATGGCGGTGGTCTGGCCTGACGAGCGCGGGTGCGCGGCAGCGCTGGAGATCTTCTCCAGACTTCACCTCTCCCACAGTCTGGGATTGCTGGATGCGCTCATCGCCGCGACGGCACTTCGCAGCGGCGCGCCGCTGTGCACGTTCAATCTTAAGCACTTCCGTGCGGTTCCCGGGCTCGTGACGATGCAGCCGTATCCGAAGTAGGCGCCCGCGGGTGACGGCGGCGGCGCGATGCGCTAGGTTGTAGGCCGCCCATTCACCATCGCCCGCCACCTTTCGTCGCCCACCCGATGGCCGAGCACCAGCCCAGCGCACAGGAACACCTGGAAAACGCCCGCGAGATGCTCTGGGAGGCCATCCAGACGCTGGAAGAAGCGCAGCGGGTGATGTTCCGGGCCGGCGACCGCTACGTGGCCGACGTGTGGGGCGACGGCGTGCGTGCCGTGCTGGACCTGACCGAGCGCATCACCGACCTTTCGGGCGACCTGACCAAGGTCCACATCGAGATCGGCCGCCTGACGAAGCGCGACCGCGGCCGCCCCGGCGAGCCGGCGAAGTAGCGGAACCGCGAGGTTCTACGCGGAGAAGCAGGGCAGCGGAGGCGTTCTCTCCGCTGCCCTGCTTCTCCGCGTAGAACCCACTTTTCCGACGAGGTCCATTATCTTCTCCGCGCGCCACCGATCCCCATCCCCCACCCGACGGAGCGACGTGGCCCGACGCCGATCCCGTTCCTCGCGCCGCACCGCCGCGGGCTTCCTCGCCGTCGGCATCCTCGCGCTGGCGGCGGCGCTGCTGGTGTGGCACGGGTGGCTGCGCGGGAACTATCCCAGCCGCGCGCGCTACCCGGTGCGCGGCGTGGACGTGTCGCACCACCAGCACGCGATCGACTGGGCGCGGCTGCGGGCGGACGGGGCGGAGTTCGCCTATCTCAAGGCGACCGAGGGCGCGGCGTGGCGCGACAGCACCTTCGTGCGCAACCGCGCCGGGGCGCTGCGGGCGGGCGTGGTGACCGGCGCGTACCACTACTTCACCTTCTGCGCGCCGGGCGAGGCGCAGGCGCGCAACTTCCTCGCAGCCGCGCCGCCCCTCCCCGGACCCGCGCTCCCTCCCGCCGTCGACCTGGAGTTCGGAGGCAACTGCGCGGCGCGCCCCTCCGCGGACTCGCTCGCGGCCCAGCTGCGCGCCTTCCTCGCCCCGGTCGAGGCGGCGTACGGGCGGCCCGCGCTGCTCTACGTCACCCGCGAGTTCTACGACGCGTACCTGGCCGGACGCCCGGCGGCGAACCCGCTCTGGGTGCGCAGCATCTTCGGCGCGCCGCGGTACGGGGGACGGTGGACGCTGTGGCAGTACGGCAACCGCGGGCGGATGGACGGGGTGGAGACGTACGTCGACCTGAACGCCTTCAACGGCACGCGCGGGGATTTCGATCGGTGGATCAACGGGCGGTGACGGCGGCGCTCCGCTTGCGGGAGCGGCGGCAACGGATAGGATTCCCCCATTCCGATCCAGTCCGGCAGGAACGACCGACCCGATCCAATCGAGGAAGACATGACCTCTCGCCATCTCGCATCCGCCGCCGCGGCCGCCGCGCTGCTCGCCGCGTGCACGCAGGCGCCGCAGCCCGCCCCCGCTCCCGCCGCCGTGCAGCCCCCCGCCGCCGGCTCGGCCGCGCAGCCGCAGGAGGACATCGGCCAGCGGCTGGCCCGCTACCGCACCGTGCGGCTGACGACCGACCTGTCCCAGCTCTCCGCCAACGAGCGGCGGATGATCCCGCTGCTGATCGACGCGGCGAAGGAGATGGACGCCATCTTCTGGATGCAGACGTACGGCAACCGCGACGAGCTGATGGGGCGCATCACCGACCCGCGGATGCGCCAGTACGTGGATCTCAACTACGGCCCGTGGGACCGGCTGGAGAACGACGCGCCCTTCGTCCCCGGCGTGGCCGCCAAGTACGAGGGCTCCAACTACTATCCCGCGGGGATGACCAAGGCGGAGTTCGACGCCGAGGTGGCCAAGGGCGGCGCGCGCGCGGACTCGCTGAAGAGCCTGTACACGCTGGTGCGCCGCAACCAGTCGGGGCGCCTGTACGCCGTTCCCTTCCACGTCGCCTTCGCCCCCAACCTGCAGCGCGCGGCGGACAAGCTGCGCCAGGCCGCCGCGCTGGCCGACGATCCGGGGCTGAAGCGCTACCTGACGCTGCGCGCCGACGCGCTGCTGAGCGACGACTTCCAGGCCAGCGACCTGGCCTGGATGGACATGAAGAACAACACGCTCGACATCGTGATCGGCCCCATCGAGACGTACGAGGACGCGCTGTACGGCTACAAGGCGGCCAACGAGGCGTACGTGCTGGTGAAGGACCGCGAGTGGAGCCGCCGCCTGGCGCACTACGTCCAGCTGCTGCCCGCCCTGCAGCGCGGGCTGCCGGTGGAGGAGGCGTTCAAGCGCGAGGTGCCGGGAAGCAACAGCGACCTGAACGCCTACGACGCCGTGTACTACGCGGGCGAGGCCAACTCGGGGGCCAAGACCATCGCCATCAACCTGCCGAACGACGAGCAGGTGCAGCTGCAGAAGGGGACGCGGCGGCTGCAGCTGAAGAACGCCATGCGCGCCAAGTTCGACGCCATCATGCTCCCCATCGGCCGCGAGCTGATCGTGCCGGACCAGGTGGCCAACATCACCTTCGACGGGTTCTTCGAGAACACCATGTTCCACGAGGTGGCCCACGGGCTGGGGATCAAGAACGTGGTGAACGGCACGGGCACGGTGCGCGAGGCGCTGAAGGAGCGCGCCGGCGGGCTGGAGGAGGAGAAGGCCGACGTGCTGGGGCTGTACATGGTGACGCAGCTGAACCGCCAGGGCGAGCTGGGGAACGAGCCGCTGCTGAACAACTACGTCACCTTCCTGGCCGGGCTCTTCCGCTCGGTGCGCTTCGGCGCGGGCGACGCGCACGGGCGGGCGAACATGGCCACGTTCAACTTCTTCGCCGAGCAGGGCGCGTTCACCCGCGAGCCGGCCACGGGGAAGTACCGCGTGAACTTCGAGAAGATGCAGCAGGCGGTGAACGCGCTGGCGGGCAAGATCCTGCGCCTGCAGGGCAACGGCGACTACGCCGGCGTGGGCGAGTTCATGACCGGCTACGGCGTGATCCGCCCCGAGCTGCAGGGCGACCTGGGCCGCCTGTCGCGCCTGGGGATTCCCGTGGACGTGGTGTTCGAGCAGGGGACCGGCGTGCTGGGGCTGTGAACCGAAGTGCGAAAGTGCGAAAGTGCGGGAGTGCGAAAGTGCGGGAGTGCGCTCGGCTTTCGTACGGGGATGACGGCCGGGCGGGTTGGAGAGATCCTGCCCGCCCGGTATAGCGGCCTTCTCCCCCTCCCCGACCGTCCGACCGACACGCGGGGAGGGGAGGACTCGGCGGGGAGACGGATGTTGGCTCGTCGGCCCGGCATCGCGCCTCTCCGGCCGGCTTAGGCTGTCCACCTCTCCCGTACCGGGAGAGGTAGCTGGCAAGCATCGGCGCCACTCCGTGCGTGGGTGCGAAGAAGGGCCAAACAACCGCAAAGATGCTGGATAGCCACCCTCTCCCGGGACGGGAGAGGGTCGCGCCCTCCGGCGCGGGGTGAGGGCGGCGCGGGGACGGGGACGCGCACCGGCGCCTGAGGGGCAAACACACCCCAATCCTGCGATTCCAACATCCTCCGTCCCCATATCAGAGCGGTTCCAACATCCTCCGTCTCCACATCAGAAACGAGGACCGATGCGCCAGGTCTGGATCACCAAGCGGGGCGGGCCGGAGGTGCTGCAGGTGCGCGAGGCGCCGGACCCCGAGCCGAAGCCCGGCGAGATCCGCATCCGCGTGGCCGCGTCGGGGGTGAACTTCGCGGACGTGATGGCGCGCCTCGGGCTGTACCCCGACGCGCCGCCGCTCCCCACCGTGATGGGCTACGAGGTCGCGGGGACGGTGGACCGCGTGGGCGCCGGCGTCACCGATTTTCGCGAGGGCGACCGGGTGGGCTCGACCACGCGCTTCGGGGGATACTCGGACGTGGTGTGCGTGCCCGCCGCGCAGGCGCAGCGGCTGCCGGACGCGCTGAGCTTCGAGAAGGCCGCGGCGATCCCGGTGAACTACATCACCGCCTGGCTGATGCTGGTGACGCTGGGGAACGTGCGCGAGGGCGACCGCGTGCTCGTGCACGCCGCGGCCGGGGGCGTGGGGCAGGCGGCGCTGCAGATCTGCCGGTGGAAGGGCGCGGAGGTGATCGGGACCGCGAGCGCGTCGAAGCACGCGCGGCTGCGGGAGATGGGCGTTGCGCACTGCATCGACTACCGCACGCAGGACTTCCTGGCGGAGACGAAGCGCGTCACCGGCGGCCGCGGGGTGGACATCGCGCTGGACGCGGTGGGCGGGGAGAGCTTCCGGAAGAGCTACCGCGCGCTGGCGCCGCTCGGCCGCCTGTACGTGTTCGGCGCGAGCGCGCTGGCCACGGGGAAGCGGCGCAGCCTCGTGGGCGCGGTGCGCGGGCTGATCGCGATGCCCGCCTTCCGCCCGCTGCCCATGATGAACTCCAACCGCGGCGTGCAGGGCGTGAACCTGGGCCACCTGTGGAACGAGGCCGCGCGGCTGAAGGGAATCATGGGCGAGATCCTGGCGCTGGTCGCCGGCGGCACCTTCGACCCCGTGGTGGACCGCACCTTCCCGTTCGAAAAGGCCGGCGACGCGCACGCCTGGATCCAGGACCGCAAGAACTTCGGCAAGGTGCTGCTGACGCCGTAGACAATCGGGGAGTCGTGATGAGCGAAATGGTGAATCACGTCGACGAAAACGACCAGGAGCTCGGCGTAGTCTCGCGCGCCGAAGCACACCGCGACGGGCTGCTGCACCGAGCGGTGCACGTGCTGGCGCAGGATCGGCAGGGACGCTGGATTCTCCAACAGCGATCAACCAGCCGAACGATGAACCCCGGGCTGTGGACCAGCACCTGCTCCGGCCACGTCGATCCGGGCGAGGCCTACGAGGACGCCGCGCTCCGCGAAGCACGGGAGGAGCTGGGGCTGGAGATCCACAAACTGCTTCCGGTCTCGACGCTTCTCCTCGAGGCGACGAACTCCACAGCGGGCGAGCGCTGCCGGGCGTTCACGCGCGTCTTCGTGGTCGGCGAATTCATCGATGCGGACGCGCTTCGCCCGAACGAGGAAACTGAGGGATTCCATGGAATGGGAACCGGCGAGATCGCGGAATTGATTCACACGCCTCTTCTGCGCGAGGACGACGCGGGCGCCGCAATCCGCTTCGCAGACAATTTCCCGCCTGTGTTCTCCGCTGTGTTCAACCATTCGAAGACCTGTCTTCAATTCCTCCACGGCTGAGGCAACTGGCGTAAACGCATTAGTTTGCACAGATTTATGCGCCCGTTTCCGAACCCGTGTCAGCCGATCCGTCTCGATGCTCCGCAACCCGTTCCGCTCCCGCTTTGCCGCCCTCGCGCTGGTGCCGCTGGCCTGCGCGGCGGTCGCGGCGTGCGACGGGCGCGGGGTGCGCGGGGGGGCGGCGCATCCGGGCGCGGCGCCCGGCTTCCGCGCGGCGCCCGCGGCTCCGCAGGCGGCCGTGGGCGCGGGGCAGTTCCGCGTGGCGTACCGCCCGGTGCGCGACACGGTGTTCGCGCAGTGGCAGGACGACTTCCGGCAGGAGCACTTCCTGGAAGACGTGGCCGCGTGGATGAACGACTGGGTGCGGCTGCCGCGGGACGTGACGCTCACCTTTGCCGAGTGCGGCGAGTCCAACTCGTTCTACGAGCCGAAGGACCGCACCGTGACCGTCTGCTTCGAGCTGGTGGACGAACTGGACCAGATCTTCGCGCACGACGAGGACCGCGACCAGGCGGTGAACGACGCGCTGCTCTTCACCACGCTGCACGAGGTGGGGCACGCGCTGGTGAACGTGCTGGACCTGCCCATCACCGGGCGCGAGGAGGACGCGGTGGACCAGCTCGCCTCGCTGATCCTGGTGGACGGCGCGGACGATGGCGACGAGGCGGCGGTGAACGGCGTGCGCGGCCTGCCGGACGACGACCAGCTGGACGACCTTGCCTTCGCCGACGAGCACGCGCTGAACGGGCAGCGCTTCTACAACGTGCTCTGCCTGGTCTACGGCCAGGACCCCGACGCCTATGCCGAGTGGACCCGCGACGGCACCCTCCCCCCCGAGCGCGCCGAGCGCTGCCCCGAGGAGTACGACCGCACGCGCGAGGCATGGGACAGGCTGCTGGGGCCGTATCTCAAGACTTGAGTGCGGAAGTGCGGAAGTGCGGAAGAGCGTGGCATCGGCGAGGCCGCTCGGCATCGGTGCGGGGATGACTTCGGTGCGCGCGGCGGAGCCCTCCCCCCGCGGCTGGGGCCGCGTACCCCCTTCCCGATAACGGGAGGGGGTAACTTCGTGTGCTCCGTGCAGAGGGTGACGCACTCGTCGGATGGTGGTGTGTCGCGTGACCCTCACCAAAGCATCCAAGCTGCACGAACGCCGAGGGCCCGCGGAGATGCATCCGCGGGCCCTTGGCTATTCATCTACCGAAATTCCCGTCTTTTCTGCCGTCACCGCTGAACTTCTCCCCAGCCGCTACTGCTGGTCTGCGGGGACGATGACGACGCGCTCGGTCTTGCCGCGTCCGAAGACTTCGGGGGAGTACATCTCCTCCGCACGGGGCGGGGGGGCGATGAACTGGCCCGGCGTGGTCGCGCGCGCCACGTAGCTGTACGTGTACGTGCCCGCGCGCAGGAGCGAGGTGAAGGCCTCGGCGCGGTCGTCGCGCAGGTTCTGGTGCTGGTACCAGTACGTGCGCCACCACCAGCCGTAGTCCATCGGCCGCGCGCCGGCCTGCGCCGGCGGCGTGGCCTGCGCGCCGCGCAGGTCCGGGTTCACCGGCTCGAAGCCGGCCGGGAGCGGGTCCACCAGCGCCACGTGCACCCGCCGCGACGGCGCCGTCATCGTGAGCGTCACCCGCACCCGCGCCCCCGCCTTCACCCGCCACCGCCCGTCCGCGCCCAGCACCACGTCGCGCGGGTCGTCCACCGCCTCGTAGGTGCGGCTCACCACGAACCCCGCGTCCAGCGGCAACAGGTCCAGGTCGCGCGGGGCGTAGCGCAGCCCCGCGCGGTAGTACAGTCTCCCCGGCCCTTCCTTGCCGATGGTGACCGACTCCGGCCGCTGCTCCTGCAGCACCCGCATGGGCACCGAGGTCACCGCGCGGTCCGCCTGCCGCCCGCTGAAGGCGTGGCTCCCCGCGAAGCGCTCGCCCAGCCAGATGCGCGCGACGAACTCGGGCGTCTGCCCCTCGAACGCGTGGAAGTAGCGGTCCAGCGCGACCAGCACCCACGCGTTCTCCTGCGTGTTGTCCCACCGCCCCCGCACGCGGTGCCCCAGCAGCCCGCGCACCACCTTGGGAACCAGCGGGTTGTCCGGCTGCGCGCCGATCAGCGCCTCGAGCACCACGCCGTCCGTCCGCCGCTCGCTGTGCAGCAGCAGGTACTCGCCCTCGGTGTAGCGCGTGGCGAAGGTGGCGGTCGAGGGCGTCTCGGTCGCCCGGTTGTTGATGATGCGCAGCAGCTCGGTGCGCTCGGCCGCGAGCGAGGCCTTTCCCGTGGCCGCGGAGAGGAGCCAGCCGGCCTCCTCCACGGTGATGGAGTCGCGCGGGGCCGCGGCCATGAAGCGCCGCACCGCGTCCTCCGCCCCCGCGTCGCCCATGCGCGCGCGAACGTAGGTGGCGTACGCCTCCAGCGCGCGGCGCACGTCGGCCGGATAGTCGGACGGGACGTTGCGCGGCACCTCGCGCAGGTAGCGCAGCGAGCGCTGCATCACCTCGGGGGGTACCGCGTATCCCTTCTCCTGCGCCCGCTGCAGCGCGTGCGCCGCGTGGATGCTGACGTAGGGGAACGACGGCTGGCCGCGCCGCCAGAACCCGAATCCCCCGTCCGGGTTCTGCCGCGCCGCCAGGTCGCGCACGTCGGTGTCGACCGACGCCCGCAGCTGCTCCGGCGGGGGAAGCTCGTCGGCCTTGAAGGCGTACAGCACGTCGCGCAGCGCGGTGATGCCCAGCATCCGCGAGGCGATCTGCTCCGAGCATTCGTAGGGATAGCGGACCAGGTACAGCAGCGCGTCCGTCAATTCCTGCAGCGCGGTCGAGGAGGTCGACACCTCCAGCCCGCCGAACGCCGGGATCGCGTCCGCCGGCACCCGCAGCGGCAGGGTGACGGCGCTGTCGCCGGCGAAATTGCCGTAGGTGGCGAACGCCTCGGCCGTGGCCGGGGTGTAGACGGGGAGCGTCCCCTCGGCCGCGTCCGACAGCGCCGCGGAGGCCGCCGCCACCTGGAAGCGCGCCGTTCCCGCGCGGGTCGCCTCGGCGGCCAGCCGCACCTCCACCCGGTCGTGCGCGGGGACCACCACCTGGCGCCCCGTCTCGGCCACGTTCACCCCCGTCGCCCGCGCGGCCACGTTCACGGTGAGCGGCGCGCCGGTCTGGTTCTGGATCACCACGGGAAGCTCGAAGCGGTCGCCCCAGTTCAGGAAGCGCGGCGCCGACGGGCGCACCATCAGCGGCTGCCGCGCGGTGATGGCGCTCTCGCCCACGCCGTACTTCGTCCCCCCTTCCACCGCCACCGCCGTCACGCGGTAGCGGGTGAGGTTCGACGGGAGCTTGAAGGGCACCACCGCCCGCCCGTCGGCATCCGTGCGCACCGTGGGCGCGAAGAGCGCCAGCGCGTCGAAGTTGCTGCGGACCGCGATGGGCACCGGCTGCGGGCCCGCGGCGGGCGCGCCCTCGGGAGACGGCGGCGGAGGCGGCGGCGGGGGAGAGGGAGGCGGCGGCGGAGGCGGCGGCGCCGAGGCGTCGAACTGGGCCGTGGGCATGGCCGCGCTGGCCATCATGCGCGACCGGGACTCCGAGCCCGTCGCGGTGGCCACCAGCCCCTGGAGCTCCAGCGCCGCGGGGACGAGGGAGATGCGGAGCGGCTTCGGCGCCTCGGACGCCACGGTGACCCGCTCGCGCGCCGGGGCGTACCCGTCCATCGTCACCACCAGCGTGTGCGCGCCCGACGGCACGTTGGAGATGCGGAAGCGCCCCGCCTCGTCCGACGTCGTCTTCAGCGCCGTGCCCTCGACCGCCACCGTGGCGCCGCCCAGGTACCCGCCGTTGCGCGCGTCGACCACGCGGCCCACCAGGGTGTGCGCCGCGGGCTCGAAGTCCGGCTCCACCACCTGCACCGCCTCGCGCAGCCGGATCTCCTCCACCCCGGGCCCGCGCATGGGATAGAAGGTGCCGATCGGGTTGCCGATGCGGTGGCCCGAGAGCGCCAGCACCGACTCGTCCACCACCACCAGCGCCACCTCGGCGTTGGCCACGGGGCGCCCGGCGGCGTCGCGCACCTCCACGCCCACCGCGGTCTGCGCGTCGGGCGCGGCCGCGGTGTCGCGCGGGAGCGGCTTTACCGCCAGCTTTCTGGTCGCCGGCGGGACGGAGAGGTTGGTCTGCCCCACGGCGTACAGCACGCCGCGCGCGCCCTCGCCGTGCCGCCCGTCGCTCGTGCCGACCAGGTCCAGCTGCACCCACACGTTCGGCACGTCGGCCTCGGTGATGGGAACGGAGAAGGAGGAGGTCGAGCCGTCCAGCCGCACCTCCTCGGTGCGCGCGATGCCGTTGCGGCGCAGCGTCAGCAGCCCGCGCGAGGGGGTGAACGAGGTGCGCACCAGGATGCGCGCCGTGTCGCCCACCGCGTACGTCTTGCGGTCGGGAACCAGCTCCACGCTGCGTTCGCCGCTCTCGCCCGGCGGGCCGGCCAGGTAGCCGCGCCCCGTCACCCACACGGTGGTGCTGCTCTCCGCCGGCCGCCCCTGCGCGTCGCGCGTCGTCGCGGTGATCTCGTACGACCCCGGCTCGGCCGCGGGGAAGATGCAGCGCACCGGGCGCGCGTCGGACTGCCGCGTGCACGTCACCGGATCCCCCGCCACCTCTTCCCAGCTTCCGGAGATGTTCCTCCAGGAGCGGCGGACGGCCTTCACCTCCACCGTGCGCCCGGCAACCGGCTTCCCGTCGAGATCGACCGCGACCACGTCCAGGTCGATGGAATCGCCCGCGCTCACCCACGGCTTCTGCGGACGGAGACCGACGTAGATGGCGGCGGCGTGCACCAGCAGCGACGCATCGGCCGACCAGGTCTGCCGGTTCACGTCGGTCACGGTGGCCTGCGCGGCGACGACGTAGGGGCGCGGGGGATCGGCGGAGTCGAAGGAGATGCGCAGCACGTGCTCGCCCGCGGCGTTGGTGGCGCCGTCCAGCGTGGCCGTGCGCGTCGCGCCGCGCGACTGGTAGACGCCGCGCCAGACGCCGGGGCTGGAGCCGAAGGTCCACTCGTCCCACCCCGGCGGCGAGTAGTAGCCCGGCATGGCGCTCACCACCCAGTGCACCGGCGCCCCGGGAAGCCCGCCGCCCGCGAAGTAGGCGGCGCTGGCGGTGATCTCGGCGCTGCCGCCCACGAAGTGCGGGCCCTCGGACGCGGCGGCCGTCACCGTGTACTCGGGGCGCCGGAACTCCTCCAGCCGGTAGCCGAAGTTGAACATCGTCTGCCCCGCCGGGCCGCGGGGAACCATCCGCACCTCGATGGTCCCGCTCCCCAGGTTGGCGTCCGCGGGCGGTGTGAACGAGCCGTCGTACCCGCCCAGCGCCGTCAGCGGCGATGTTCCCTTCGCCACCTCGTTGTGCCGCGAGTCGAACGCCGTCCACTCCACGCTCTCGCCCTCGCCGGCGCGCAGCAGCTCGGGGCCGCCCTCCTTCCCCGTCGCCATCCGCCGCACCCATCCCTTGAAGCGCACCGTCTCGCCCGGGCGGTACAGCCCGCGGTCGGTGAAGAAGAACATCGCCGCGCTGGCGCCCTGGCCGCGGCGCGCCCAGCGGGCGTATCCCCCGATCCCCGGCGTGACGAATGCCACGTCGCCGCCGGCGCGCGCCACCAGGATCCGCCGCCCCGCCTCGTCCGCCGGGAGCGCCAGCGTCGCCAGTCCCCGCGTGTCCGTCGCCCCCGCCACCGTCTCCGCGCCCACGCGGACCAGCCGCACCTCGGCGCCCGCGACGGGCGCGCCGTCCACCAGCGAGGTGGCCCACGCCAGCAGCTCCGTCTCGTCCGAGAACGCCGCCAGGCCGATGTGGGTGGCCTGCACCCAGGTGTACACGGCCTGCTCGCGCTCCTCCCGCTCCGTGCCGTCCAGCGCCTCGACGGCCACGATCACGTTCCCCAGCCCGTTCGCCAGCGCGGGGGCCAGGTCGATGCGCACCTCGCGCGGCTCCCCCAGCGGCGCGTCCACGGCGACCGCGCGGTCCACCACCGCGGTGCCCGGGAGCACGCGGCGGCCGGTGGCCGGGTCTCGCTGTCCTTCGCTGAAGCGGAACCAGTCCTCCGGCTGCACGCGCATCAGCCGCAGCCGCAGCCGCCGGTGCCCCACGGCGGAGATGGAGATGGCGCGCTCGGCCAGCGGGTCCAGCACCACCATCCCGTCGGGCCCCTCGAGCGAGGCGTACGGCGCGCCGACGTTGAAGGTGAGCGGCCGCGCGGGCTCCAGCGTCTGCCCGAAGCGGTCGCGGAGCCCGGGGGCGATGCGGACGGTGTAGCGCGTGTTGGGCTGCGTGGCGCCCGAGACGACCAGCGAGCTCCCGCTCACCCACGCCTGCATCCCCGGGATGGCGGGCGTCGCCGTGACCATGGACGGGCGGAACGAGGCCGTGTCGGCCTCGTTGGTCAGCTGGACGAAGAACGGGTTCCCCGGCCGGCACCCGCCGCAGCTGCTTTCGCGGACGCGGAAGGGGCCGTAGGTGCGGAACGTCCAGTACTGTCGGACCTCGGTGCGCCGCGGCCCCTCGGCCGAGGGCGTTCCCCGGTTCACGGCCACGGTGACCTGCGCGTCGCGCGGGAGCGGGTTCACCGTGCGGAAGGCCAGCCACCGCCTCGGCTCCTGCGTGTCCAGCACCGGCTTCAGCTCCACGTCCGCGGCGATCTCGGCCGCCGTGGCCAGGCGCACGGGAAACGACGCGCTCCCGGCGGTCACGGTGACGGCGCGCAGCACCGCCGCGGGGTCGATGCGCTGGTCGAAGGCCACGGCCATCACCGGGTGCAGCCCCGTGGTCCCGTACTGCGGGAGCGAGCCGATGGCCCGCGGCGCCGGGGTGGCAAAGGTCCAGCGCACCGCCTCGCCCAGCGGCCCGCCGGCCGCGCCGCGCGTTCCCGCCGGGATCTCGACCGTGTACTCGGTGGCCATGGGAAGGCGTCCCCGCGGCTCGAACTTCAGCGTCCGCACGTCGATCCACCGCCAGCGCCCCGGCGGCTGCGGCGTGATCCGCGCGGGCACCGCCTGCGCCGCCACGTCGGCCACGGAGCCGAGCGGCACCATCGGCTGGGAGAAGGTGATGGTGACCTCGGCGCCGGTGTCCACGTCGCCCTCGGGCGCGCGGCGGATCACGTCCAGCGGGGCGGGCGCCTGCGCGGAGACGGGGCGCCCGGCCGCCGCCGTGTCGCGCGGGGGGAAGGGCTCGGCCACGACGCGGCCGGCGCGCGGCGGCGGCAGCGTCTGCGCGGGGAAGTTGAAGGCGTCGGCCGGCGTGCTGTCGGCGGCGAGCGGGGCCAGGCGCGCCAGCAGCCGCTGCTGCTCGGCCGCGGTCAGCAGCCGGCCGGTGGCGGCGGCGGGGCGCGCGGCCACGGCGTCGCGGCCGGCCGGAGCGTCCAGCCGGAAGCGCAGGCCCGACGAGTCCTCGCGCACCACGCCGGGCTGGTAGACGACGCGCGCGTAGAGCCGCGGGATCTGCACGTCGCGCGGCTGCTGCTGGGCCTGGGAGGTCATGGGAGTGCCGGCGGCGGTGAGGAGCGCGGCAACGAGCGCGGAGCGGCGGATCACGGGCATGGACGGTGGGGTCCGGGTGTCATGACGCCAGCGGCGCCGGGGAGAGCGGGTCCCCCCGGCGCGCGGGTGGAGTGGATCAGCGGGTCAGGCGTGGCAACGGTCGTCCAGGCGGACGGCCATCCCCTGGTACACGCGCACGGCGGCCGGGCCGGCCATGCGGCGGTAGGTGGCTCGGGTCGTCTCGGGAACCACCAGGCGGCTGCGGACGCCGACCACCGCGTTCCCGCGCACCTGCAGCGCGGCCCAGCGCAGCCCGGCCACCGAGCCCGCCTGCACCTCGGTGAGGCGCACCATTCCGCAGGGCACCTTCTGGCCGATGGAGTACACGGGAACCGTGGACGGGTCCGTGGTCTCCATCCGGGACCCGGCCTCTTCTCCCGCGCTCACCGACGCGCAGGCGGCCAGCGGGGCCGCGAGCAGCGCGGCCATCACGTTGTGGCGCTTCATCTTCACCCTCCCCGGGCGGATGAGCCGCGAAGGGCGCGCTTCAGGAAAGAAAGCGCGCGCGAACCTCCGGAGGCGGAAGCATGCATGCCTCGGTCCGGCCGAACAGGCGGTAGCGGTTGCGGGCCACGCGGTCGTAGCAGAAGTCGGCCACCGCGCGCGGCACCAGCGCCAGCGGCCACAGCGCGGGCCACGGCGCGTCCATCCCCCGCGCGATGCGCAGCGCCGCCCGCGACTTCGTGAACGCGCGTCCGCCGTCCACCAGCACCACGGTGTCCAGCCGGTCCGCGGGGAGGCCGTGGCGCGCCAGCACCGCCCGTCCCGCGTCCGACTGCAGCGCGGCGAAGCGGAAGCGCCCGCGCCGGTCGTGGCGCAGGATCAGCTGCACCGAGCGGCTGCACAGCCCGCAGGTGCCGTCGTACAGCACCAGCGGCCCGCCGGTTTCCGCGATCTCCGCCTCCGCCATCGTCTCGCCCTCCAGCGTAGCCTCTCCCGCATCCCCGCCGCAATCTACCCGCCACCCCGCCGATTGTCCCGTCCCCGATCCATGAGGTGAACGGGAGGGGGATGGCGATTCTGACGCAGCGGAGCCACGATGAAGCATCTGCCCATCAATCGCGCTCGATCCGACCGCATGCCGGGTGCGAGTGGAGGAGGGTGGAAAAACGATTCGGGGGTGCGAGGCGTCTTATCTTCGTCACCCCTGCGATGGCGGAGGCACCCTTGCCCCGGCTCCGGATGCGAACGCGGATTCGCGCTTTGCGGAACCTTCGGCGGTGCGGGACGTATCAGCCCCCGTCTCCCCCTCAGGACCCTCAACCTGACCGCATCATGACTCTCGGCACCACCCTCCCGCGCGCGTGGCTGCGCGGCGCCGCGCTGGGCGTGGCGTTCACGGCCGCCGCCGCGGCCCAGCTCGGGGCCCAGGTCAAGGAGCTCGGCGTGGACACCGCCGGCTTCGACCGCAGCGTGCGCCCCCAGGACGACTTCTACCAGTTCGTGAACGGCAACTGGGCCCGCACCGCGCAGATCCCGGCCGACCGCGGCTCGTTCGGGGCGTTCGTGTCGCTGACCGACCGCAGCGAGGCCGCCGTCCACCAGATCCTGGACCAGGCCGTGGCCGCCAACGGCGCGCGCGGCTCCGACACCCAGAAGCTGGGCGACCTGTACGCCAGCTTCATGGACAGCGCCCGTGTGGAGCAGCTGGGCATCACCCCCATCCGGCCGGACCTGGCCCGCATCCGCGCGGTCAACAGCGCCGCGCAGTACCCGGCGCTCTTCGCGGCCGCCGCAAAGACCGGCGTGGGCTATCCCTTCGGCGTGGGGGTGATGCAGGACGCCAAGCAGTCCGACCGCTACACGGTGTACGTGCGCCAGGGCGGGCTGGGCCTTCCCGACCGTGACTACTACCTGTCGAGCGACGCCCGGCTGCAGCAGGCGCGCGACGCGTACGTCACCTACATGGAAACGCTGCTGCGCCTGGCCGGCGAGCCCGACGCGGCCGGCAGCGCGCGCCGGGTGCTGGCGTTCGAGACCCAGCTGGCCCAGCGCCAGTGGGACCGGGTGCGCAGCCGCAACCGCGACCTCACCTACAACAAGATGAGCATCGCGGACCTGCAGAAGCTGGCGCCCCGCTTCGGCTGGACGCAGTACCTGGGCGCCGCCGGGCTGAACACCCCCGAGGTCATCGTAAGCGCCCCCAGCTACATCGCGGGGCTCGACAGCGTGCTGGCCGCCGCGCCGGTGGCCGACGTGAAGGCGTACATGCTGGTGCGCCTGCTCGACAACTCGGCCGAGTTCCTGAGCACGCCCTTCCAGAACGCGCAGTTCCAGTTCCGCGGCCGCACCCTGGCGGGGCTGCAGCAGCAGCGCCCGCGCTGGAAGCGCGGCGTGGGGCTGGTGCAGCGCGGGCTGGGGATGATGCTGGGCCGGGCGTACGTGGAGCAGAACTTCCCGGCCGAGAACAAGGCCGCCATGGAGCGCCTGGTGCAGAACCTCATGGCCGCCTTCGGCCAGGGGATCGACTCGCTGTCGTGGATGAGCCCCGAGACCAAGGCGCAGGCGCACGACAAGCTGTCGCACATCACGGTCAAGATCGGCTATCCCGACAAGTGGCAGGACTACTCGGCGCTGCAGGTGGCCCGCGGCGACCTGGTGGGCAACCTGCGGGCGATCGGGGCGTACGAGTGGAACCGCATGACGGCGCGCCTGGGCCAGCCGGTGGACCGCACCGAGTGGGGGATGACGCCGCAGACGGTGAACGCGTACTACAACTCGACCAACAACGAGATCGTGTTCCCGGCCGCGATCCTGCAGCCGCCGTTCTTCAACCCGAACGCCGACGACGCCGTGAACTACGGCGGGATCGTGGCGGTGATCGGCCACGAGGTGAGCCACGCCTTCGACGACCAGGGGCGCAAGAGCGACGGCGCCGGCAACCTGCGCGACTGGTGGACCGCCTCCGACGCCAGCGCCTTCCAGCAGCGCGCCGACGCGCTCTCCGCGCAGTACGACGCGTACGTCCCGCTCGAGGGGATGCACGTGAACGGCAAGCTCACGCTGGGCGAGAACATCGGCGACCTGAGCGGGCTGGCGGTGGCGTACCGCGCCTACCGCAACTCGCTGCAGGGCCGCGAGGCGCCGGTCATCGGCGGCTTCACCGGCGACCAGCGCTTCTTCCTGGGGTGGGCGCAGGTGTGGCGCACGCTGTACCGCGACGCGTCGCTGCGCAACCAGCTGCTCACCGACCCGCACTCGCCGGGGCAGTTCCGCGGCAACGGCCCGCTGGTGAACAACGCGGCGTTCTACCGCGCCTTCGGCGTGAAGGAGGGCGACAAGATGTACCGCCCCGAGGCCGACCGCGTGGTGATCTGGTAAAGGCGTTTCGGTAGATGGTGATGGACGAAGCGGCCCGGTTCCCCAGCGGAACCGGGCCGCTTCGTCCATCCGGTCGATACTCATGGTCACCGGCGGATTCAAAGGTACAAAGACGTCATCCTGAGGCCGGCCACGCCGAATCCGGGCACTCGCCGGAGCCGGCAGGCCGAAGGATCCGTGGCCAGTCACGGCGGTGCCCTTCCGGCGCACACCATCCTCCCGCCGTTCCAACCCACGCATCTTCGCGGTAGATTCCGTGTACGCGACGTGATCCGCCGTGCGGCCACTTTCGCACTCTCGCACCTTCGCACTCTCGCACCCGATGCCCTCCTCCCGTCGCACTTTCCTCCGCACCGCCGCGCTCTCCGCGGCCGCATTCGCGCTCGCCGATCCGCTCGAAGCCGCGTCCGCCCTGCGCGCGTTCGCCGCGGACGCGGACGCGGACCGCGAGCGGCTGGCGGCGTGGCTGCGCGCGCTGCGGCGCGACGGGCTGGCGTCCGCGCGGGCGCCGCTGGGGCGCGTGGTGGCGCGCGTGGGCGAGCTGGCGGTGGGGACGCCCTACCGCGCGCACACGCTGGAGGAGTACCTCGCCGCGGCCGGCGGCACCCCCGCGCACGAGCCGGTGACGAGCTACCTCACCGTCTTCGACTGCGTGACGCTGGTGGAGTCGTCGCTCGCCATCGCCCGCGCGGCGGGGAAGCCGGAGGCGGGATGGGACGATTTCGTGCACGAGATCGAGCGGATGCGCTACCGCGGCGGGGTGCGGGCGGGGTACGCCAGCCGGCTGCACTACTTCAGCGAGTGGATCTCCGACAACGCCGCGCGCGGACTGGTGCGCGACCTGGGCCCGGAGCTGGGCGCTACCGAGGACCGGCGGCCGCTGCGCTTCATGGGCACGCACCGCTCCGCGTACGAGGCGCTGAAGGACGACGCCGTGTTCCGCGACATCGTGGCGATGGAGCGGCGGCTGGACGCGCAGCCGCGCCATCTCGTGCCCACCGCGCGCATCCCCGCCGTGCTGGACCGCATCCAGACGGGCGACGTGCTTGGCTTCGCCTGCTCCATCGACGGGCTGGACTGCACGCACACCGGGCTGGCGTACCGCGACCCGCGGGGCGTGATGCGCGTGCTGCACGCCCCGCTCTCCGGCGGCCAGGTGCAGATCAGCCGCGGCACGCTTCCGCAGTACGTCGCCGCCCTCCGCAGCGGCACCGGCATCCTCATCGCCCGCCCGCTGCGGGGATGAACGGAAGGTTCACGCAGAGAAGCAGGGCAGCGGAGGAGTTCTCTCCGCTGCCCTGATTTTCTGAGTGATATGATACCAAATCTGGCGGGAGAATCGGTGCATCTAGCCAAATCACGTGCTGTGGCGCCGATAGATCCTTCGGCCTGCAACCTCTCGCCTAGACGCTGGTTACCCGTGTGGTCGGCCTCAGGATGACGTCGGCTTGATGCGGCGAGAATACACGAACTGAATTCCCGGATTCCGTATGAGATGCTGTTCGGATGATCAGGCCGGTGCGGCGGCTGCCGAAGTTGCCGCGTGGACGAAGGCGCGCGCGAGCGGAGGCAGGTGCCCGTGCAGCGCCGCGCGCTCCGGCTGGAAGAGCGTGGCGACGAAGAACGGATGCTCCGGCAGCTCCATCGCCCGCACCGCGCCGTCGGGATCGAAGCCGGTGAAGCGCATCCCGTGGCGCTCCAGCACCGCGCGGTACTCCGGGTTCAGCCCGAAGCCGCACATGTACTCCTCCTCGATCTCCTCCACGCCGTAGATCTCCCGGATCTTCGTCCCGTCCGCCAGCCGCACGCGCCCGGCCACGCCGCGCAGCGCGCACGCCAGCGGCGCGACCAGCAGCGTGCTTCCGCCGGGGCTCGTCTCCGCGTGGTCGGCGTCCGCGAGCCCGCAGGCGTTGCGCGCGAACTCGATCGCGGCGTGCTGGAAGCCGCCGCAGGTGCCCAGGAACGGCATCCCGCGCTCGCGGGCGCGGCGGATGGCCGCCAGCGCGCCCTCCATGCTCCGGTACGGCGACGCGGGAACGCACCAGATGGCGTCCACGTGCCCCAGCGCCTGCTCCTCGTCGGCCGCGACCTCCTCCGTGGCAACCCACACCGCGTCCACCATCCGCCCGAGCGACAGCGCCGCCAGCCCCAGCGCCTTGGGGATGGCCCGGTGCGCGACCACTTCCGGGTCGTGGTCGCCGACCAGCGCGATGAACGTGGGCTCCATGGCGCACCTCGCGGGATGTTGGGGATGATCGCAAGATGCCGCGCCGCCAGCGCTTCCGAAAGCCTCTCGCGACCGGGGTGAGAGAGTGACGTCATCCTGAGGCCGGCCACACTGGACACAATCTCACACAATCGATTGCAGGCCGAAGGATCTGATAGCATAGCTTTTCGTTGACACGCGGCAAAAAAGAAAGAGCATGAGGCACCACACCCAATCGCCAGAAAGGGAGGTGCCCCATGCTCGTGCTGGAAACAAGTATCCAGCAGTTGCTGAAGG